>DATFDU010000298.1:0-7815 GCA_035251915.1 Dongiaceae bacterium
GGTCGCCGAGGTGCAGACCGAGGACGGCCGCATCGGCGACCTGCTGCCGCTGCGCCAGGTGGCGGAGGAGATCGAATACAGCCGCGCCACGGTCTATCGCGAGGACCGCTACATCATCGGCCAGACCACGCAGATCCTGAAGTCGCGCATGGTGCCGGTGTTCGACAACGACGGCGCGCTGAACGGCTTCGGCGGTATCCTGCAGATGTTCGCCGATCACGGCATCGGGACCGAAGACATCGCCCTGATGCTCGACCGCTACATGGATTTCCTGCGCCTCACCGCCGACTGGGTGTGGGAAACGAATGCCCAGCTCGATTTCACCATGGTCTCGCAACGCGTCACCAACGCGCTCGACCGCCCGCCGCAGGACTATATCGGCAAGAACCTGCTCGCCATGATGGTGACCGACACGCTGCGCCAGGCCGCCAAGCGCCGGTTCGAGCGCATGGCGCCGTTCCGCGACGTGCCGTTCGACGCCATCGACGGCGAAGGCAAGCGGCGGTTGTTCATGCTCTCGGCCGTTCCGGTGTTCGACCGGGCCGACGGCGCGCTCAAGGGCTATCGCGGCGCCGCCACCGACATCACCGAACTCACCAAGCGCGAGGAAAGCCTGCGCATGGCCAAGGAGCAGGCCGACGTCGCCAGCCGGGCCAAGACCCATTTCCTCGCCAACATGAGCCACGAGCTGCGCACGCCGCTCAACGCCATCATCGGCTTCGCCGACGTGATGCGCATGGAGATGATCGGCCCGGTCAGCAACCCGCAATACAAGTCCTATATCCGCGACATCCACGGCAGCGCGCTGCACCTGCTCGGCATCATCAACGACATCCTCGACGTCTCGCGCATCGAGGCCGGCAAGGTGACGCTGCACGAGAGCGTGGTCAGCCTGGACGAGGTGGTGGAATCGGTGACCCGCCTGGTCAAGGAGCGCGTGACCGACAGCCAGCTGTCGCTCGAGCTCGACATCGCGCCCAAACTGCCGCGCGTCCATGCCGACAAGCAGAAGCTGAAACAGATCCTGATCAACCTGATCGGCAACGCCATCAAGTTCACGCCCAAGCACGGCCGCATCACGGTCGGCGCGCGCCTCTCCGCGCATGGCGAGCTGGAGCTGTCCGTCACCGACAACGGCATCGGCATCAGCCAGGACAATATCGACCGGGTGCTGGAGCCGTTCGTGCAGGTGGACTCGGCCCTGCACCGCAAGTTCGACGGCGCCGGCCTCGGGCTGCCGCTGTCGCGCGGTCTCGCGCGGCTGCACGGCGGCGAGCTGCGCCTGGAAAGCGCGCCGGGCAAGGGCACGCGCGCGATCGTCACGCTGCCGGCCTCGCGCCTGCTCGACGGCAAGCATCTGGCAGCCGTCAGATGACAGAAGTCAGACGTCAGACGTCAGAAGTCAGGAAACCAAAAGCCGGGGAGCACAGCGAGTGCCCGGATTACACGCGACCTCTTTCATCTGATCTGACTTCTGATTTCTGACTTCTGACCTCCGTGACCGCCACCGTCCGTCAGCCGACCTTCATTGAACTGTTCACGCCCAAGCTCGCCACCGTCCTGCGCGAGGGCTATCGCTTCCCCGACCTCAAGGCCGATGCGCTTTCCGGCCTCACCGTCGCCATCGTCGCGCTGCCGCTCTCGATGGCGATTGCCATCGCATCCGGTGTCACGCCCGACCGCGGACTCTATACCGCGATCATCGGCGGGTTCATCATCTCCGCGCTCGGCGGCAGCCGGTTCCAGATCGGCGGACCGGCCGGCGCCTTCATCGTGCTGGTGTCCGCCACCGTCATGCAGCATGGCGTCGACGGCCTGATCCTGGCGACATTTCTCTCGGGCATCATTCTGCTCGCCGTGGGGCTGCTGCGCCTCGGCACCTTCATCAAATACATTCCCTATCCGGTCACCGTCGGATTCACCGCCGGAATCGCCGTCATCATCCTCGCCAGCCAGCTCAAGGAGCTGCTCGGGCTGACCCTCGCCGGCGCGGAGCCGGGCCCGTTCGTCCCGAAGCTGCAAGCCCTGGCGGCGGCGCTGCCGACTTTCAACCTGTCGGCGGCGGCGCTGGCGCTGCTGTCGGTCGCGGTGATCGTGGCCGTGCGCCGGTTCCGCCCGCACTGGCCGAGCTATCTGATTGCCGTGGGGCTGGCTTCAGTGGTCGCCTGGCTGCTGCATCTTCCGGTCGAGACCATCGGAACGCGCTTCGGCGGCATCCCCAACGCCCTGCCGACGCCGGCGCTGCCTGACTTCTCGATCGCGAAAATCACCGCGGTCCTGCCCGCCGCGCTGTCCTTCGCGCTGCTGGGCGGGATCGAGAGCCTGCTGTCCGCCGTTGTCGCCGACAGCATGACCGGGCGGCGCCATCGGTCCAATTGCGAGCTGGTGGCGCAGGGCGTCGCCAACATGGCTTCCGCCTTGTTCGGCGGCATCTGCGTCACCGGCACCATCGCGCGCACCGCCACCAATGTGCGTGCCGGCGCGCGCGGGCCGGTCTCCGGCCTGCTGCATGCCTTGTTCCTTCTGCTGTTCATGGCGGTGGCGGCGCCGCTCGCCTCCTATATCCCGCTCGCCGCACTCGGCGCCGTGCTCGCGGTCGTGGCCTGGAACATGGCGGAGCGCCACGCCTTCGCTACTTTGGTGCGGGCCTCGCGCGGCGATGCGGTGGTGCTGTTCGCGACGTTTCTGCTGGTGGTGTTCCGCGACCTGACCGAAGGCATCCTGGTCGGCTTCGGGATCGGCGCGCTGTTGTTCCTGCACCGCATGGCCCAGGCGGTCGAGGTCGAGCATCCGCAGCCGATGATCGAGCCGGACAGGCCGGACCAGGAAAACGGCGACCGCCGCGCGCGCTACGATTCGACCCTCGCGACCGACCCGAACGTGGTCGTCTACCGGATCTCCGGCGCCTTCTTCTTCGGCGCCGCCGCCAGCGTGGCGGCCGCGCTCGAGCGCATCGGCGAGCATCCGAAAGCCTACGTCATCGATTTCAGCAGCGTCTCAGTGTTCGATTCCACCGCCGCCGCCACCATCGAGGGCTTCGCGCGCAAGGTCGCGCGCCGGGGCGGCGCGCTCTACATCAGCGGCGCCAGCGCTTCGATCCGGCACGTGCTGCTGGCGCAAGGTGTGCGCCCGCCCGAGGTCCGCTACAAGCCGAAGCTGGAAGACGCCCTCGCCTCCGCGCACAAGGCGTTGGAGAAGCCGGCCCCGCCGCAATAGGCGCTAGAGATACTTGTCCAGCACGTCGATGGTGCTGTCCCAGCCGATGCGCTGGAAATTTTCCTTGAGCCAGCGGTCCGCGGTCTCGTAGCCAAGGCCATGGAGATGCTGGAGGAACGAGCGCTCGGTATTCATCTTGCTGAGCGCGCCCATCTTGGCGAGCTCGCTCTCGGCGCTGATCTGATGGAACCGCACCGCAGTGTAGCGGTCGTCGTTCAGCTTGCCGCTCTCCACCAGGCTGGTGACGGTCGCGATGCCCGCCATCTCCCGCACCAGGCTGGCGTTGAAGGTCATCTCGTTGATGCGGTTGAGGATGTCGCGCGAGGTGACCGGCACCTCGTTGCGCGTGAGCGGGTTGATCTGCACGATCACCACGTCGCTCGACGAGCATTCGTGGATCAGGGGGTAGATCGCGGGATTGCCGAGATAACCGCCGTCCCAATAGAACTCGCCGTCGATCTCCACCGCCTCGAATAGGAAGGGCAGGCAGGCCGAGGCCATCAGCATGTCGGGCGTCAGCTCCGGCGTGCGAAACAGCCGTGACTTGCAGGTGCGCACGTTGGAGGCGGTGACGAACAGCTTCACGTCCGGCCGCGCCCGCAGGCCCTCGAAATCCACCTGCTTCGCCAGCAGCTCGTGCAGCGGATTGACCTTCATCGGGTTGAGCTGCGCCGGCGACCAGATGCGGGTCATGACGTCGAGCATCATGAAGGCGGGGTCGTTGTCGACCGCCCAGCCGTCGCTGATCCCCGGGATGCCCCGCATGATGCTGCGCGGCATGCCGGCGAGGTCGGCCACGGCGTTCCAGAACTGCTCCAGCGCGTCGATGGCGCCCTGGCGCCGGCCCTTGAGGAAGCCGTCGGCGAACACCACCGCGTTCATCGCGCCGGCGCTGGTGCCGCTGATCCCGTCGATATAGATCATCGGCTCGCTCATCAGCCGGTGCATCACGCCCCAGGTGAAGGCGCCATGCGAGCCGCCGCCCTGCAGCGCCAGGCTGATGCGCTTCGCCCCTGGCTTCAGCCGTGGCGGCGCCGCGATCGTGGGACTGTCAGGTTGTGATGTATCGGGCACCAAGCCGTCTCCGCTTGCGAAACCCGAATGCTAGGGCCGCACAGCTTTACGACCTGTGAAGATCATGGTTAGCGCGAGGTTAACGGCGTCCTAGGCCGCCGCGGACTGCTCGATCAGGCGCTCGGCCGGAAAGGCGACCGTCACCTTGGTGCCGACGCAGAGCTCGCTCTCGATCTCGAGGCGGCCGCCATGCAGCTCTGCCAGCTTCTTGGTCAGCGGCAGGCCGAGGCCGGTGCCTTCGTATTTGCGGTTGAGGTCGCTGTCGAGCTGGCCGAAGCGCTCGAGGGCGCGCGGGATGTCTTCCTTCGCCATGCCGATCCCGGTGTCGGCGACCTGCACCACGAATTCGCGTTCGTCGACAAAGGCGATGAGGCGGACGCTGCCGCCGCGCTGCGTGAATTTGACGGCGTTCGACAGCAGGTTGATCAGAATCTGCCGCACGCGCCGCTCGTCCGCGCGCAGGATCGGAAGGTCGTGGGCAATCTCCTGCTCGATGGTCACCCCATTGCCGTTGGCTTGGCCTTCGACCATGCGCACTGAGGTCGCCAGGGTCTCGCGGATGTCGATCTGGTCCTCCTGCAGGGTCAGGTGACCGGCGTCGATCTTGGAGAAATCCAGCACGTCGTTGACCAGCGCCAGCAGGTGCTTGCCGCTGCGGTGCACGTCGTTGATGTAACCCTTGTAGCGCGCATCGCCGAGCGGCCCGAACAACTCGCCCTTCACCAGCTCGGAGAAGCCGATGATGGCGTTGAGCGGCGTGCGCAGCTCGTGGCTCATGGTGGCAAGGAACTGCGATTTCGCCTGGCTGGCCGCGGCCGCCGCGTCCAGCGCCTTGGTCAGGTTTTCCGCCGTCGCCTGCAACTCGCGCTTGGTGGCCTCGAGCTCGACCACGTGCGCGCGCAGCCGGTTCGCCTCTTCGATCGCGCGCACCGCCAGCTTGTGATCGATGACCGCCGCCACCAGGCCGAGCACGACGATCATGCCCATCACCGCCGCGACCGCCGTCGCCAGCCATTGCGGTTGCATGCCGGTGTCCGGCACCACAACAGTCGGATCAGGCGTCAGGGTGAGGGCCGACATCGCGGTGAAGTGGAGGCCGGCGATCGCCACGCACATCAGAGTGGTGCCGTTCAGCACTCCGCGCCAGCCGGCGGAGCGGGTGAAGACGCGCAGCGCCACCGCGCCGGCCACCGCGCCGATGATCAACCCGGCGTGGGCATAGACCGGGTCCCAGGCGAAGGTCGCCGGTGCCTGCAGCGCTTTCATGCCGGTGAAGTGCATCGATCCGATGGCGGCGCCGAACACCGCGCCGCCCAGCATCGGCGATCTGAGGACGATGACGATCGTGAAGCCGACCATGGTCATGACCATCGCGATCGCGATCGAGAGCGCCGTCAGTCCGATTTCGTATCCCAGCTGCAGCGGGGGCTGATAGGCCAGCATCGCCACGAAGTGCGTGCTCCAAATGCTGGCGCCCGCGACCGCCGAAGAGGCGATGAGCCAGCGCCAGTTGACCGCATCGGTCTTGTCATCGCGCGCCCGGGTAAGCAGGCTCAGCGCGGTGAAGCAACCGAACGCACAGACAACAGCGGCGAGCACGACGAGCGTGATGCTGTGCTCGCCTGTGATGCAATTGAGCACTTTGATCATGAAAACGATTCAGCGCTATTGGAATGAAAGAAGCGTAAATGGGCCTATATCAAACCAATATGGCCCGCATGATTCGTTATTTTCGTACACTGGAATGATGGGCGGAACACAAAGATTTGTCCGACAAGACCGTTTCGTGTCCTGACGTTGGCATTTGCCTAAAATTTTCGAGATTGCCCGCCGCGCGAACAGCTAGCGAGCGCTGCGCTGCAGCTCCTTCAACCCCGCCTCCAAGCCATCGAGGGTCAGCGGATACATGCGGCCCTCCATCAATTGCCGCATCAGCCGCGCCGAGCTGATCCCCTCCCAGGCGCGTGGGTCGCGCGGGTTGATCCAGATCGCGTTCCTGAAGCGCTTGAGCAGGCGCGCCATCCACACCGTGCCGGCCTCCGCATTCCAATGCTCGACGCTGCCGCCAGGCTCGGTGATCTCGTACGGGCTCATGGTGGCGTCGCCGACGAAGATCAGCTTCCAGTCCGGCCCGTAGGTGTTCATGACCTCGAGCGTCGGCGTCACCTGGTCGTGGCGGCGCCGGTTGTTGCGCCACAGCGCCTCATAGGGGCAATTGTGGAAGTAGAAGGTCTCGAGATGCTTGAACTCCGCCCGCGCGGCGGAGAACAGCTGCGCCGATTCCTCGATGAAGTCGTCCATCGACCCGCCGATATCGAGCAGCAGCAGCACCTTCACCTTGTTGTGGCGCTCCGGCCGCATCTGCAAGTCGAGGCAGCCGCCGTTGGCTGCCGTCGCATGGATGGTGCCGCCGAGATCCAGCTCGCACGCCTCGCCTTCGCGCGCCCAGCGGCGCAGGCGGCGCAAGGCCAGCTTCAGCGTGCGGGTGCCGAGCTCCACCTCGCTGTCGAGATCGCGGAACTCGCGCTTGTCCCACACCTTGACCGCGCTGCGCCGGCGCGAGACGGCCTGGCCGATGCGGATGCCTTCAGGGTTGTCGCCATAGGCGCCGAACGGCGAAGTGCCTGCGGTGCCGATCCATTTCGAGCCGCCTTCGTGCCGGCCCTGCTGCTCTATCAGGCGCTGGCGCAGGGTCTCCAGCAGCTGCTCCAGCCCGCCCAGGCGCTCGATCGCCGCGCGCTCCTCCTTGGTCAGGAACCGCTCTGCCAACTGCTTCAGCCATTCCTCCGGGATGTCAGCCAGGATCGCGCCGTGCACCGCCTGCAGCCCGCGGAAATAGAGCGCGAACACCCGGTCGAAGCGATCGATCAGCCGCTCGTCCTTCACCAGGCTGGCGCGCGCCAGGAAATAGAAATCCTCGACGTCGAACAGCGCGACCTGATGCTTGAGGCCGTTCAGCAGCGTCAGATATTCCAGCAACGAGACCTTGACGCCTTCATTGCGCAGCGCATTGACGAAGTCGGCGAACATCCTGCTGTGCCCTGTTACGTCTCGACGATTGGATAAGAAACCAGCCCGTGCAACCCAGCGTCCTCACAGCGCTTCATGAGTGCATCCGAAAAGAAGAACTGGAGTGGCAAAACCGCAAGCCCTCACCACAGGTGCATTGCGCCGATCTCTTCCTTCCTTGCAACGATATGCTTTGGATGACCGTGAAGATACCACTGGCAAACTTTCACTAGCTCGCCTGACGGCTTCTTGATCTCTATCCAATCCGCATACATGTCGGACTGCTCCGGGATCAGGACGTCCCGTGCTTGAGTGACATTCATCAGGTGGAACAGAACGCCCAAGTCCGCCCCAGTCTTGTCATGCAAGGTTACCGGAAAGAACTGATTCTGCTGCGGCTCTAGCTGTTGCACGATCATTCTGAAGCGATCGCTGACGGCCCAGACGCCACCGGGCCGGAAGAAATCAAGCGGCATAGATGTCTTGCGACTGTGCTGAGCGCGCTGCAATCTTAGC
>DATFDU010000299.1:0-7329 GCA_035251915.1 Dongiaceae bacterium
AGCGATGGCGTATCGAGGCCATCGGCAGCATCACCAACCAGACCTATCGCCTTGATGTTGGCCCGGACTCCTATGTCGTTCGGGTCGCCGGGCCGACCACGCGCTACCTCGACCGCGCGGTCGAGACCCACAACGCGGCGATCGCCGCCGAGCTCGGCCTGACGCCGCCCGTCCTCTACCTCGACGATAAGCTGCTGGTAACGCGGTTTGTCGCCGGCGCGCGGCCGTTGAACGCCGGCGATCTCGGCGATCCCGCGCGGTTGCAGCAGGCGGGCGACCTGCTGTCCCGCCTGCAGCGCAGCCCGCGCCCGTTCCGGCACGAACGCCATCCGTTCGGCGAGATCGACCGCTATCTCGGCGAGCACCCGCACGCGCGCGCTGTGGCTCTGCGTCGAGCGCTCGAGCCGGTGGAGGCGGCCCTGGCGCGATCGCCGCGGCCGCTGGCCCCGGCCCATGTCGATGCCAGCGCGGCCAATTTCCTGCTCGGCGGTGACGGCAGGCTGTGGCTGGTGGATTGGGAGTTCTCGTCCATGGCCGACCCGGCCTGGGACCCGGCATCGGTCCTGATGCAGCGCACGGGGGGCGACGACGAGGCTATGCGCCGCTTCGTCGCCACCGTTCTCGGCGACGCGCAGGACGCCGCGCTGGCGCGGATCGGCCTGTTCAGGGCCGCCCTCTGCCTGGTGGCGGGCAGCTGGTGCGCGATGGAAGCGGCGGCCCGCGGCGACGACGTGCTGATGCGGACGGCGGAGAGCTACCTCGATCGCGGCGAGGCCTTTCTGGCCGATCCCAGGATGCCGCACTGGCTCATGACAGTCGCTTGACAATGTCCGCCGCGGTTCTCATGGTGGGCGCGCTCAACGGGGTGCCCCAAGCTGGGCTGAGAGATACGGAGCCGTATCAACCCGACGAACCTGATCCGGATAATGCCGGCGGAGGGATCTGAGTTAAGCGAGATTTGAGCATCGCTCTCGATTTCCTCCGCCGCCTGGTGGAGAACGAGATGACTTTGCGTCGTTGTGCTCTGCTGGCGGCGGTGATTGCAAACAGCGCAGCCGCGCCAGCAGCCGTGTCGGCCGACGCGCCGACCCTGACCATCTATACCTACAGCTCCTTCGTGGCGGAGTGGGGCCCTGGTCCTGCCCTGCAGAAGGAATTCGAGGCGACCTGCGGCTGCAAGATCGAGTGGGTTGCGCTGGAGGACGGCGCGGCGTTGCTGTCGCGCCTGAAGCTGGAGGGCGAGCAGACTGAGGCCGACATCGTGCTCGGCATCGACACCAACCTGACGGTCGAAACCAAGGCCACCGGCCTGGTTGCGCCGCATGACACCGACCTGTCGGCGCTGCAGTTGCCGATCGCCTGGAACGATGCCGACTTCGTGCCGTACGACTACGGCTGGTTCGCCTTCGTCTATGACAGCCAGGCGCTGCCGAATCCGCCGCAAAGCCTGGCGGAGCTTGCGACCGCGGGCGATAGGCCGAAGCTGATCTACATGGATCCGCGCACCTCGACGCCGGGCCTTGGACTGCTGCTATGGGTAAAGGAGGTGCTGGGCAACGAGGCGGCCGGCGCCTGGGCGAACCTCGCCAAGAAGACGCTCACCGTCACCAAGGGCTGGAGCGAGGGCTACGGCCTGTTCCTGAAAGGCGAGGCGCCGCTGGTGCTGAGCTACACCACGTCGCCGGCCTATCACCAGATGATGGAGGACACCGACCGCTACAAGGCGCTGAACTTCGCCGAAGGGAGCTATCTGCAGGTCGAGGTGGCGGCGCGGCTGAAGACCTCGGACAGGCAGGAGCTGGCGCAGAAGTTCCTCGCCTTCCTGGTGTCGCGTACCGCGCAGGAGAAGATCCCGACCACCAACTGGATGTATCCGGTGGTCGATCTGGGCGATGCGTTGCCGGAAGCCTTCCGCAAGCTGCCGGTACCGTCCAAGACGCTGCTGATGCCACAGGATGAAGTGGCCGCCAACCGCAGCGCCTGGATCGACGAATGGCTGAACAGCGCGGGGCAGTGAGCGAGGGAAGTCCAGATTTCTTTTTCCAACAAGGCTCGCCATGACGATAGCCACCGCAGAGAAAGCCCCCTCGCCCCTTGCAGGAGAGGGATACGGAGGCTTAGCGAACGACCGTGAGCTTAGCCGCAGTTGGGTGAGGGGCCGCGCGCCATCAGGCGCGCAGCGCGCAAGCGCTATCGACGGCCGAAAGCGGCACGCTCCCGGCGCTCTTACGAGCGCGCGCGGCGATCGCCGCGCTTCCCCTCATCCAGCTACGCCTAAGCTCGGCTCCGCCTCGCTAAGGCTTCGCAACCTTCTCCCGCAAGGGGAGAAGGGCCTTACCGAGTTGGCGCAGTCGTGATGGCGCGAAATGGGCCAGCGCTCTCCGCAGATGCGGTCGGCCTCAGCGTTGCGCTGCTGCTGACCGTCCTGGTCGGCGCGGCGCTGCTCATGTTGTTCGCACAAGCGGGCGAGTCGGACATCGGCGCGCTGCTGGGCAGCGCCTACGTGTGGCGCATCCTGCGCTTCACGCTGCTCCAGGCCTGCCTCTCGATCTTGCTGTCCGCCGTGTTCGGCGTGCTGGTGGCGCGGGCGTTCGCGCGCGAGACCAGCTTTCCCGGACGGCGGGCGCTGCTCGGCCTGATGTCGCTGCCGATCGTGCTGCCGTCGCTGGTGGCGGTGTTCGGCATCATCGCGATCTACGGCCAGAACGGCTGGCTCGCGCGCGCCCTGATGACCGTGGGTGTGGACGCCAAGCCGGACATCTACGGGCTGGGCGGTGTCATGCTGGCGCACGTGTTCTTCAACCTGCCGCTGGCGGTGCGCCTGCTGCTGCCGGGCTGGCACTCGATCCCGGTCGAGAGCTGGCGCCTCGCCGCGCAGCTCGGCATGTCGGGCTGGTCGATCTTTCGCCTGATCGAATGGCCGATGCTGCGGCGCTACCTGCCGCACGCCGCGGCCACCATCTTCATGCTGTGCGTCGGCAGTTTCGCGATCGTGCTGGCGCTCGGCGGCGGGCCAAGCTCCGCGACCTTCGAGGTCGCGGTGTTCGAGGCCATCCGCTTCGAGTTCGATCCGCCGAAGGCGGCCGTGCTGGCGCTCGGCGGCTTGGCGCTCAACCTCGTCTGCCTGGCGTTGGCGCAGGGTGCGATCGGAGACGCCGCCATCGGCAGCGGCTGGCGCACGCGCGAGCAGGATTGGGGGCGGCGCCCATTGCCGGCACGCCTGACCGATGGCGTGCTGATCGGAGCCGCGGCTGTGCTGCTGGCGGGACCGCTCGCGGCCACGATCAGCGACGGCATGCAGAGTATCGGCGACTCCTCGCTGGATTGGGGGCTGGTCGCGCGCGCAACCTTGACCAGCATCGGCCTCGCGGTGCCGGCGGCGCTGCTGACCCTGCTGCTCGCGCTGCCGATGGTGCTGGCAGCGGCGCGCACCGGCAAGCGGGGCAGGGCGGCGATCCTGCGCGGCGCGCTCATCTTGCCGATTGCGGTGTCGCCGATGGCGCTCGGCCTCGGTTGTTTCCTGATCCTGCGTCTGGCGCTGGATGGCATGCCGCGCGCCGTCCTCGGCATCGTGCTGCTCAACGCGATCATGGTGGTGCCGTTCGCCGCCGCGATCCTGCGGCCGGCGGTCGAGCGCGCGCGGGCGCGGCACGATCACCTTTGCCGCGCGCTCGGCATCGCGGGCTGGTCGCGCTGGCGGCTGATCGACTGGCCGATCCTGCGGCCGAGCATTGGCACCGCGCTGGCGATGGCGGCGGCGATGGCGCTCGGCGACCTGATCGGCATCGGATTGTTCGGCGATGCCAAGATCCGCAACCTGACGCTGCTGCTCTACGATCAGCTCGGCGCCTATCGCATGGGCGGCGCGGCGGTGACCGCAGCGCTGCTGATGCTCCTGATCTTCGTGCTCTACCAGGTCATCGAACGGGGAGTGGGTGGCCGTGCCGCACCTTGAGGTCAAGGCTCTCGCCTTCCGCTACGAGGACATGGCGATGCGGTTCGACCTCGCGGTCGAGCGCGGCACGTTCCTGTCGATCGTCGGCCCGTCCGGCGCCGGCAAGTCGACGCTGCTGTCGCTGATCGGCGGCTTCGAGCAACCGCTCAGCGGCGCCGTCCTGGTCGATGGCGAGGACATCACATCGCTCGTGCCGGCGGAGCGGCCGTGCACCACTTTGTTCCAGGATCACAATCTTTTCGCGCATCTCAGCGTCGAGCGCAACGTGGCGCTCGGCATCGATCCGAACTTGCGTCTCACCGAGGCGCAGCGCGCCGAGGTGCGCCAGTCGCTTGCCGATGTTGGTTTGGCAGGCATGGAGCATCGCCTGCCGGGTCAGCTGTCCGGCGGCGAGCGCCAGCGCGCGGCGATCGCGCGTTGCCTGGTGCGGCACCGTCCGATCCTGCTGCTGGACGAGCCGTTCGCTGCGGTGGGGCCCGGCCTCAGGCGCGAGATGCTCGACCTGGTGCGCGCGCTGCAGGCGCGGCTCGGGCTGACGGTGATCATGGTGACGCACGACCCGGGCGACGCCCGCCACGCCGGCGGCCGCACCGCGTTCGTGCAAGCGGGCCGCGTGGTGCTGGTGGACGAGACGGAGCGCGTGCTGGGATCGCTGATACCCGACGTGCGGGCGTATTTGGGGAGTTAGTTGCATTCCCCTTACGTCATTGCCGGGCTTGACCCGGCAACCCGTTGGCACCGCAACGGCTCAACGAAACTTGGGTCACCGGGTCTCGTCGCTGCGCGCCGGCCCGGTGATGACGGTGAGGAGCAGTTACTGCAGCAGCGACTTGCGCGAGGTGACAAACTCCTCCACCGCGCCGGCGAAGGTGTCGACCTCGGCATCCGTGACCGGCAGCATCAGCGCGATGAAGCCGCGGCGCGCGTAGTACTGCCCGGCTGCGATCAGGTCGAGGTGCATCAGGTTTTGCAGCCTGGTGCGTTTGTCGGCGCCGGCGGGGTCGAGATCGCCGGGCCGCTTCACATCATTGCGCGTGAAATGGATGCCGACGAACGAGCCCACTCCGGTCGCCTTCAATGCCACGTCGTGGCGCTGCCCGACCTCGTTGATCGCCTGGCGCAGCTTTTCGCCCTTGTTGTTGAGCTTGCTGATCGCGGCCGCATTCAGGATCTTCTTGAGGCCGGTCAGGCCGGCCGCCATCGACAGCACGTTGTTGTTGAAGGTGCCGGCATGCGGCCAGGCGTCGGCGCGGTCGGGATCGAAGCGCGCCATCAGATCCGTGCGTCCCCCGAAGGCACCGAAGCTCATGCCGCCGCCGAGATACTTGCCGAGCGTCGTCATATCCGGCGTGACGCCGACCATCGCCTGATAGCCGCCGGTCGAGAGGCGCGAGGTCATGACCTCGTCGAAGATCAGGATGACGTTGTGCTCGGTGCAGGCGCGGCGCAGTGCCACCAGGAAGTCGCGCTCGGCCGGGATGCATCCGCCGCCGCCCATCATCGGCTCGACGATGACGGCCGCGAGCTCGTGGGCGTGGGTGCGGATCTTCTCCTCCACGCCGTCGGCGTCGTTGTAGGTCGCGCTATAGGTCGGGATCGGCAGGTTAAGCGGCGCGCCGCCGTTGCGGAAATAGAGCACGCCGCCGTGATAGCCGCCCTCGAAGGTGAGGATCGCGGATTTGCCGGTTGCGGCGCGCGCGGCCTGGATCGCGAACACGTTCGCCTCGGTGCCGGAATTGCAGAACCGCAGCAGCTGGATCGAGGGGAACCGGTCGCGGATCGCGGCGGCGAAGTCGGCCTCGTACTGGTTGGGCCCGCCGAGGACGATGCCGCCCTCGAGCGCGCCGCGGATCGCCTCCAGGATCACCGGGTTGGAGTGGCCGTAGAGCCCGGCCGAGTATTCGCCGAGGAAGTCGGTGTATTGGTGGCCGTCGAGATCGGTCAGGTGCGCGCCTTCGCCCTTGGCCCAGGCGAGCGGGAAGGGCGAATAGTGCAGGACCGTGCGGGTGTTGCCGCCCGGCATGGACGAACGGGCGGAGGAATGGCGCGCCGCGCTCTTCGGATTGGCGGCAACATAGCGATGCTCCGCCTCTTCCAGCGCGCTCTCCAAGCTGATGTTCATGGAAATCAGTCCTGTCTAGGATTGGTCTTGCCGCCGGCGCGGGCCGTAAGCTAGTGTCGAACCTGTATACAGCTTCGCGCCTGAATCGGCAGGAGCTTGGCCGGAAAAAGGAACAAGGGCAACATAGGCTCCAGCCGGCCGAAGATCGGAACCACAGGGAGGGGTACCATGGGAAATCTGTTTGCGCGCGGGCTCGGCAAGGCATTGCTGGGCGCGGCGATCATTGCGACCGCGATTGCGGTCACGCCGGCTTCGGCCGAAGTCGTGCTGAAACGAGGGTTCGGCTCTTCGCCCGATACGCTCGACCCCCACGTCAATTTCGGTGCGCGCGAGGGATGGATCCAGGATGACATGTACGAGGGCCTGGTGTCGTACGACACCAAGGGCGGATTTCTGCCCGGCGCCGCGGAGAAGTGGGAAGTCAGCGACGACGGCCTGACCTGGACCTTTCATCTGCGCGAGGGATTGAAGTGGTCGAACGGCGATCCGCTGGTGGCGCAGGACTACGTGAACGGCGTCATCCGGCAGCTTGAGCCCAAGACGGCCTCGCCCCGGAACTATTATTTCTATTCGACGATGCAGATCGTCGGCGCGGCGGAATTCGCCGAAAAGGACGGCAACGATCCCAAGACCGTCGGCATCACGGCGCCCGACGACAAGACCGTGGTGATCAAGCTGATCAATCCGTTCCCGAACATGCTCTACCTGATGGGCTCCTACTATGTGCCGCCGCTGCACAAGCCCAGCTTCGAGAAGTTCGGCAACGACTTCATCAAGCCGGAGAACATCGTCAACAACGGCGCCTACAAGATGACCGAGATGGTGCCGCAGTCGCATGTCACGCTGGAGAAGAACGAGAACTACTGGGATGCCGCCAACGTGAAGATCGACAAGGTCATCTATGTGGTGACGGAGGACGACCAGACCGAGCTGAAGCGTTACAAGGCGGACGAGCTCGATACCACGAACGAGGTTCCGAGCAACCAGCTCGAGCCGCTGAAGAGCGAGCTGCCGAACGAACTGCGCATCACGACCTACGTCGAAGCGCAGCATCTCAGCTTCAACATCACCAAGGCGCCGTTCGACAACGTCAAGGTGCGTCAGGCTATCGCCCTTGGCATCGACCGCCAGGTGCTGCAGGACAAGATCCTGAAGGCCGGCTACAAGGCGACGTGCGGCTACTCGCCGCCGAACGACCCGCGCTATCCGCAACCGCAGATTCCGGAGTGCTCCGGCACCCAGGCGGAGCGAT
>DATFDU010000300.1:0-10025 GCA_035251915.1 Dongiaceae bacterium
CACCTCAACGATGGTCTACCCCGCGGCAGAGCTGCCCTTCATCGCCGGCTCCAACGGCGCGACGGTGATCGAGATCAACCCGGACGTCACCCCGCTGAGCAAGCTGGCGGATTTCGTGCTACGGGACAAAGCCGGCGTGGCACTGCCGGCGATTGCGGCGGCGATGCTGGAGAACTGATCCCCTCCGCCCGTCGGGAGGAGAATGGGGCGCTACGCCGCCATCGCCTTCAGCCCGATGGCGTAGTAGTCCGCCAGCGAATGCAGTGCGTGGGCGCAGTCGCCGTTGAAGGACGAGCCGTGCATCACCGCCAGCGTGCGCGGCTCCAGGTCGGCGAGCTTGCGGATGGTGGGCGCCGTGGCGGCGCCGACGCTGGTGGCGCGGAAGATCTCTTCCGCCGCAATCGCCGGGCCGACGATGTCGCGGCTGGTCAGAGCGGGTCCATCGCCGACATGCGTCATGAGATCTCCGCACAGCAGCGTGCCCGTCGTTTCCTCGTACATCACGCCGGCTTCCCAGCAATGCGGCACATGCGGCGTGTCGAGATAGCGCACGCGCTTGCCGCCGAGGTCGAGCACCTCGCCGTCGTTCAGCGCGCGCGGCTCGCGGTCGGCGAGATCGTGCAACGACACGGCACAGGCAATCTGTCCGTGCGCGACCTGGGCGCGCGGCGCTGCCTCCAGCCACTTGTTCATCGAGCCGCATTCGTCGGCTTCGACATGCCCGAACGCGATCCAGCGCAGGCTTTCCACCGGCACGATCTTCGCCACTGCGCCCGACACCAGCGGGAAGATGCCGCGCATGCCGCAATGGAACAGCAGCGGCTGGTCCGCCTTGATGAGGAACTGGTTGAAAGTGAAGCCGGCCGGCGGCGCCACCTCGGCCATGTAGGTCGACAAGCGATAGATGCCGTCGGCGATTTCGTCGATGCGCGTTTCCATTGTTTTCTCCCAGCTAGTCCTTGCGCGTGAGCCGCGCGTGAATCATGTCGGCGATCGCTTCTGCGGCCTGGTCGAGCGTGAGGCCCGCACTCTGCAGCGCACGGTAGACGCCGATATCCAGCAATGCCGCCGCGACACGAATTTGGTCGCGATCGATCGCGAATGGCGCGAGCGCCGCGCGCGTCAGCGCGATGCGATGCGCCAGCTCCTCATCGACGAATTGGCGCACGATCGGCAGCCGGTCGCGATCCACGCGCACCATGTCGAACCCGACATTGTCCAGATGCTCGAACAGCGCGCGCGCCAGCACCTTCAACCGCTGTTTCATGGCCGGCACGCCGCTGAAGATCGCCTCGGTCGGCGGCGGATACATCGCCATCACCATCTGGCCGCAGGCCATGATGGTGTCGTCCAGGGTCGCGAAGTGGTGATAGACGGTGCCGACGCTCACACCCGCGCGATCCGCGATCTGCTTCATGGTGGTGGCGGCGATGCCCTGTTCGCCATGCAGCTCGAACGTCGCCTGGACGAGCCGCCGTCGCGTCTCCTCCGCGCTCTCCGCCCGCCTGCCGAGCTGGTAGGTCCGCCGGTTCATCGTTTTCATTTAATTGATAGACTGTTCGTTCATTGAATATGATTTCGATGAAAGAGTCAAGCGATATGATGATGACAATTTGTCTGCATTGACAGATCGTCCAGAGCGCGCGCAAATAGCGCGATGAAGGACATCTTCGCCGTCCACCGCCCGGTCGCCCAGGCGATCGCCGCCCTGCTCCACCCGCATGCCGAGGTGGTGATCCACGATCTGCGCACGGCTTGCATTGTCGACATCTGGAACGCCTTTTCGCACCGGAAAGCCGGCGATGAGTCGCTGCTCGGCGATGATGTCGAGCTGCATCTCGACCGGGACGTGTATGGACCGTACGACAAGGCCAATGTCGACGGCGCGCGGCTCAAGTCCATCACCGCGGCGCTGCGCGACGACAAGGGCAAGCGCATCGGCCTGATGTGCGTCAACATGGACGTTTCGCAGTTCGACCAGGCGATCAAGCTGCTCTCCGCCTTCGCCGCGCCGAGCGAGCCGCGGCCGGAGGCGATGTTCCGGCAGGACTGGCGCGAGCATATCAACCTCGTCATCCGCGCCTTCCTCGAGCAGAAGCGCAAGGCGCTGAAAGCGCTCGACCGCGAGGAACGCATCGCGCTGATCGCGGAGATCGACGCCGCCGGCCTGTTCGCCGCCCGCAACGCCGCGCCGCATGTGGCGAGCGCCATGAACGTCTCGCGCGCCACCGTCTATGCGCTGCTCAACGCCGCGCGCAATTCCAGCATGAAAGCCGCCCAATGACCCTGCTCCCCGATTTCAACCTCGAAGTCTATCTCGGCAAATGGGAATTCGCCGCCCGCTGGCACATGACGCCCTCGGATGCGCAGACCCTGACCATCAAAGAGCTGCTGGCGCTCGCCGATCCGGACGACCGCGCGGCGTGGGAGGAGCTGCCGCTCGGCTACATCGAGACCTGGGGCACGCCCAAGCTGCGCGCCGCCATCGCCGCGACCTATCGAAGCGTGGCGAGCGACGACGTGCTCGCCTTCGCCGGCGCCGAGGAAGGCATCTATTGCGCGATGCACGCGTTGCTGACCAGGGACGACCACGCCATCATCGTCACGCCCAATTACCAATCGGCGGAGCAGCTGCCGCTGTCGCTGTGCGCGACCGACGGCATCGGGCTGCGGGCGGATCGCAACTGGGACCTGGATCTCGAGGAGCTGACAGCGAAGATCCGGCCGAACACCAAGCTCATCTCCATCAACTTCCCGCACAATCCGACCGGCAAAGTGATCGACCGCGCCACCTTCGACGCGCTCGTCAGCCTGTGCCGCAAGCACGGCATCTGGCTGTTCTCCGACGAAGTCTATCGCGGGCTGGAACTCGATCACGCCAAGCAGCTGCCCGCCGCCGTCGAAGCCTACGAGCGCGGCCTGTCGCTCGGTGTCATGTCCAAGGCCTACGGCCTGCCCGGCCTGCGCGTCGGCTGGATCGCGTGCAAGGACCACGCGCTACTCGGCAAGATGGAGCGGCTGAAGAACTATCTCTCGATCTGCAATGCCGGGCCGAGCGAGCATCTCTCGATCATCGCGCTCAAGGCGCGTGACAAGGTGATCGGCCGCAACCTCGCGCTGCTCAAGGTCAACGTCGAATTGGTCGACAGTTTCTTCAACGAATTCCCAGGCTGGTTCGAATGGCGCCGGCCGGACGGCGGCTGCGTCGCCTATCCGCGCTATCTCGGCCCGGATGGCGTCGAGACCTTCTGCCGCCGCCTGGTGGAAGAGGCCGGCGTGGTGCTGCTGCCGGCGTCGATCTACCGCTCCAGCCTCACCGCTACGCCGCCGGACCGTTTCCGCATCGGCTTCGGGCGCTTCCACACCAAGGCCGGGCTCGACGTGATGCGCAGCTTTCTGCTGCAGAACCGCTCGGCGGCATGATGCAGCTGCGCTACGCCATCATCGACGTGTTCGCCGAAGCGCCGCTGCAGGGCAATCCAGCCGCGATCGTGTTCGACGCCGACGCCCTCGACGGCGCGCGCATGCAGGCGATCGCGCGCGAGTTCAACCTATCGGAGACGGCGTTCATCCTGAAGCCGCAGGACCCCGCGCACACCGCGCAGGTGCGGCTGTTCACGCCCGGCAGCGAGGTGCCGTTCGCAGGCCACCCCAACATCGGCGCGGCCTTTGCGCTGTCGCGCGAGCGGGAGTTCAACGCAGACTACCTGACGTTCGAAGAGCAAGCGGGCCTTGTGCAACTTCGGCTGGATCGCAACGATGGGAAAATCGTTGGCGCTTCCCTGGTCGCACCACACACGGTTTCGACCGAGCCAGGACCGACGGCTGCCGCCACTGCTGCGGCACTATCACTCACCGAAGCGGATGTCGTAACGGCCAGCCATCCACCGATCACCGCCACCGTCGGCCTGCCGTTCTTGTTCGTCGAAGTCACCAACGTCGAAGCACTTGGTCGCGCGCGCCCCGATCTCCAAGCGTTCGATCTCATCAGGCGAAGTCATCGGGTCGAAGCCGTGCACGTCTATGTCAAGTGGCCGGATCGCTGGGGTGCCCGCATTCAGGCGCGCAACCTCTCGCCCTATGACGGCATCGGGGAAGATCCAGCAACCGGGAGCGCCACTGCGTCTCTGACGGCGCTGCTGGCGCAGCTCGACAGCAATCCAAATCGCAGCTTCAGATTGGAAGCGCACCAAGGCATCGAGATGGGCCGCCCCAGCCTGCTCCACGGCTATGCGCCGAAGGAAAATGGTGTCGTCGATCCGCCGATGGTGACCGGCCGGTGCGTGAGCGTAATGCAAGGAATCCTGACAGTCTCATGAAGGCTTGCCTCTCCTGAGGCAGCGGTTCGGCCATCATTCGTTACCCTGTATGCGTTCGAGATGCGGCGCGTCCGCTTGCGATAACGCGATTGCGTCGGCGGTCGAAATGGCGGTGCAGAACTCCCGGTGCATGCTGGCAATGCTGAGGGCATGCACGAGCTCCGGGTCATAGTCCTCGCCATCCAGTCCGACCCGATTGCAGGTCGCGCAGGCATCGTGAGCGAGGTAGGTATCGAACCCCATGTTGTTCGCCATCCGCACCGAGGTCTCCACGCAGAAGTTGGTGAAGAATCCGACGAACAGCAGCCGATGGATGCGCCGGCGCCGGAGCGCAACCTCCAGCCCTGTGCCGACGAACGCACTGTTCGCCGATTTCGCGATGACAGGCTCGTTCGGTTTCGGTTCCAGGCCCTGGATGAAGCGCCCGGTTTCGAGCCGCAGCTTTAGCGGCGATGCGGCCTCAAGCGAATCATGCGCCGTGAAATAGACCGGCAGCTCCCGGCGCCGCCACGCTTCGAGCACCGCGCCGATATTCTGTTCGGCAGCGGGATTGTTGCGCCGTCCCGTCGTGCCGCCCCAATGCTGCAGCAGATTGACGCCTTGCTGGACGTCGATCACCACCAGTGCGGAATCTCGCTCGAACCTGCGGATCATGCTTTCCTCCCGATCACAAGACGTCCTCCAGATCAGCAATGCTCTCGATCACCGCGTGCGCCCCAGCCTCCAGCAGCGCCTCGCGCGGCGACACGCCGGTCAGCACGCCGATGGCGCGGCCGGCCTTGCCGGCGCGGGCCATGTGCATGTCGTGCGGGGAGTCGCCGACCACCGCGAGATGCGGCAGGGCGACGCCGACCTGGCGCGCGAAGGCTTCGACCATGCCGCCCAGCGGCTTCACGCCGTGGCCGGTATCGTAGCCGCAGATGAAGTCGAGGTGATGGGCGGCCTTGGCGCGCAGCATCGCGGTGCGCGCGGCCTTCTCGCTGTCCATGGTGGCGACGCCGAGACGCAAGCCCCGCGCCTTCAGTCGGCCGAAATACAGGTCGAGGTCGAGCACCGGCTCGATGCCGTTCTTCTGGTGCTCGAGGAACATCTGGGAGACGTGCTGATAGACATCGTCGACGTCGAGGCGCTGCATGAGGCCGCACCACACCTCGACGATCTCGCGATTGCTGCCGGCGGCGATCGGCGACGACGGCGCGTATTTGCCGGTCGCCGGGTCCTTGCCGGAATTCTCCATCAGGAACCGCGCGCGCCCGGCATCGCCGCCGGCCACGAACAAGGCCGCCTGCTCGGTCAGCACGCCCCAGGTGCGGTAGAAGTCGTAGAGGGTCCCGTCCTTGTCGAACAGGATGGCGGCGATCATGGTCTGCTCACATCGGCTTTGCGCCGTTCACCTTGGCATATTCGCTCTGGCGCAGCATGCCGCGGTAGATCTCGTGCTCGCCGACCACGCCGAGCAGCACGCCGTCTTCGCCCAGCAGCACCATCGGGCGCTTGGTCTGCGAGCGCACGGTCACCGCGGCGCGCATCGGCGTGCGCTCGGTGCCGCAGATCATGACGTGATCCGGGAGCCTGGAGAGGTTGAGATCGGTGGCATAGGGCACCAGTTCGCCCGGCTTGCCATTGACGAGAAGGTTGGTCGGCTTGCCGCGACTGTCGAGCTGGCAGCGGCACTTGCCGGCGCGGTCGAGCTGGATGGTGGCGCCGCCCGTCTCGCGCACCAGGTCGCTGAGCGGTCGCATCAGGGTGCCGCCCTTCAGCACGGTCAGCGGGTTCATCGAGGCGACGAACTGCCGGACATAGTCGTTGATCGGATTGAGGATGATCTCCTCCGGCACGCCGAACTGCACCACCTTGCCCGCCTCCATGATGGCGATGCGGCTGCCGATCTTCAGCGCCTCGTCGAGGTCGTGGCTCACGAACACGATGGTCTTCTTCAGCTTCTGCTGCAGCTCGATCAGCTCGTCCTGCAGATGTTCGCGGATCAGCGGATCGAGCGCTGAGAACGGCTCGTCCATCAAGAGGATATCCGCCTCGGTCGCGAACGCGCGGGCAAGGCCGACGCGCTGCTGCATGCCGCCCGAGAGCTCGTGGGTGTATTTGTCGGCGAACTTGTCGAGCCGCACCAGCTTGATCTTGTCGTCGACGATGCGGTCCCGCTCAGCCTTGGCGAGGCCGCGGATGTCGAGCCCGAAGCCGACATTGTCGCGCACCGTCAGCCACGGCATCAGGCCGAACTGCTGGAACACCATGGAGATGCGGTTGCGGCGCACGCGGCGCAGCGTCTCCTGATCGCAGCTGGCGACATCGACCTGCTGGTTGCCGTCATGCACGATGACCTTGCCGCGCGTCACCGTGTTGAGGCCGTTGACGCAGCGCAGCAGCGACGACTTGCCGGAGCCCGAGAGGCCCATCAGAACCAGGATCTCGCCCTCGTTGACGTACACCGAGGCGTCGTGCACGGCAACCAGGCAGCCGGTCTTGTCGAGGATGGCATCGCGACCCTCGCCGCCGTCGAGCAGCGAGACGGCTTGCGGATAGTTCTGGCCGAACACGACGTCGACATGATCGAAACGGACAGCGGTCTGGCTCGTCATCATCTCGCTCCCTAGACCTGGCCGGAGCCGGAGCGGCGCGCCGCGCGCTGCTTCAGCAGGCGATCGAGGATGATCGCGACCACCACGATCGCCAAGCCGGATTCGATGCCGAGCGGGACGTTGACCGAGTTCAGCGCCCTGACGACCGGCTTGCCGAGCCCGCCCGCGCCCACCAGCGCGGCGATGACCACCATCGACATGGACAGCATGATGCACTGGTTGACGCCGGCCATGATGGTGGGCAGCGCCGCCGGCAGCTTCACCCGCCACAGCAGCTGCCAGCCGGTGCACCCGAAGGATTCGCCGGCCTCGATCAGCGCCTTCGGCACCTGGCTGATGCCGAGATAGGTCAGACGGATCGGCGCCGGCACGGCAAACACCACGGTCGCCACGATGCCGGGCACCAGGCCCAGCCCGAACAGGATGAGCACCGGCACCAGATACACGAAGGTCGGGATGGTCTGCATCATGTCGAGGATCGGGCTGAGGAAGCGGTAGAGCCACGGCCGCCGCGCGGCCAGGATGCCGATCGGGATGCCGATCGCCAGCGACACCAGGGTCGCGAAGATGATGAGCACCAGGGTCTCGAGCATCGCTTCCCAGAGGCCCTGGTTGAGGATCAGCAGCAGCCCGAGGACAACAAACAGCACCAGCCACCAGCTGCGCTGCAGCAGGTAGGCGATCCCGGCGATGATGGCGATGAGCAGCAGCGGCGGCGTCAGGAGCAGCAGGTCGACCGAGGCCTCGATCGGCACCAGCAGGCCGACCGAGATCGCGTCGAAGAACCATTCGAAATTGGCGGTGATCCAGTCGACCGCAACCTTGCCCCAGGCGCCCAAGGGAATCTTGTTCTCAGAGATGACCTGCGCAACTCCATCCATCGCTGCCTCCCCCGCTGCGATCCCTCACCCCGGCAATGAAAACGGCGGCCTTGGCCTGCGTCAAGCCAAGGCCGCCGTCGGATTTGGTGACTAGACGCCCAGGCTCGACTTGACGGCCGCCAGCCCGTCCTTGCCGTCGAACGTGGTCACGCCGGCGAGCCACGCATCGAGCGCGGCCGGATTGGCCTTGAGCCATGCCGCCGCTGCATCATCGCCGCTCATCCCCTTGTCGAGGATGGCGGACATGATCTCGTTCTCCATCTCGACGGTGAATTTCAGGTTCTGCACCAGCTTGCCGGCATTCGGGCATTCCTGCACGTAGCCCGCCCGCACGTTGGTGAAGACCTCTGCCGCGCCGAAGTTCGGGCCGAAATAGTCGTCGCCACCCGACAAATACTCGATGTCGAAATTGGCGTTCATCGGGTGCGGCGCCCAGCCCAGGAACACCACCCACTCCTCTTTCGGCACCGACTTGGCGACCTGGGCCAGCATGCCCTGCTCGCTGGACTCGACAACCTCGAAGCCTTTCAGGCCGAAGGCGTCCTTGTCGATCATGTCCTGGATCAGTCGGTTGCCGTCGTTGCCCGGCTCGATGCCATAGATCTTCTTGTCGAACTTGTCGGCATGCTTGGAGATATCGGCGAAGTCCTTCACGCCGGCGTCATAGACGTACTGCGGGACTGCCAGAGTATATTTCGCGCCTTCCGGCAGGTTGGTGCTGATGCTCTCCACCGACTTGTCGGCGATAAAGGGCTCGAGATCGGCCGCCATGGTCGGCATCCAGTTGCCGAGGAAGACGTCGATGTCCTTGTTCTTCAGCGACTGGTAGGTGACCGGCACCGACAGCAGCTCGACCTGCGGCTCGTAGCCGAGGCCCTTCAGCAAAGTCGATGCGACCGAGGTGGTCGCGGTGATGTCGGTCCAGCCCACGTCCGAGAAACGAACGGTCTTGCAGGATTCCGGATCGGCCGCCTGCGCCGCGACCGCGCTCGCCGCGACCAGCGCGCTGGCGAGAAGGATTTTGCGCACCATCATGATTCGTAGCCTCCCAAGTTCTTGGCTGTTTCAGCGACCCTGATGCTCCCCTGCCAGATCCCGTTGCCGCAGGGTCTCGCGGCACGAGGGACCGATCCGCGGTTCGTGCCGGGATCGAGTTCTGGCGCTCCTGAGCCTGGACACTATCGCAGGCGCGACGCTGTGCCAAGTTTATTTTGGTTGATTGACCAACTAAAATAAACCTAGACTAGGCGCCAACCGGCTGCGCGCGAAGGCGGGCGTCCCCACCAGCATAGAAGAATGGGGCCCCAGGGATAGCGGCGCGGCGCTCACACTTTTGCGAGGCGGTAACCCGTGCCCAAGGTCGGGATGGAAGAGATCCGGCGCCGGCAACTGATCGAGGCGACGATCGCCTCGATCCACGATGTCGGCTTTTCGGAGGCGAGCGTCTCGCGCATCGCCGCCAAGGCCGGGGTATCGGCCGGCATCGTCCACCACTACTTCGAGGACAAGGGCGAGCTGCTGGAGGCCACCATGCGCCAGCTGGCAGTCAACCTCAGCCGCTCGGTGGTCCGCCGCCTGCAGGCGGCCAAGAGCCCGGCGCACCGCCTGATGGCGGTGGTTGATGGCAACCTGGGCCCGGAGCTGTTCACTGCCGAGGCGGTCAGCGCCTGGCTTGCCTTCTGGTCGCAGGTGCCGACCAATCCGCGCCTGGCCCGCATCCAAACCGTCATCATCCGGCGTTTGCACAACAACCTGGTGCATGCGCTGCGCCCGTTCCTGCGCGAGCCCGAGGTGCAGCACGTGGCGCAGGACCTCGCCTGCCTGATCGACGGCATCTGGCTGCGCGCGGCGCTGCATCCCAGCGGCCCGAACGGCGCCGACGCACGCCGCGCCGCGGTCGCGTTCATCACCAACCGTCTGAATATCAAGATCGGAGAAACGCCATGGCCGAGCTGAAGCTCAATGTCCACGGCGAGAGTGCGCGAACGAGAACACAGCAATGAAGTTCGATGGCGTTTATGACTACCTGATCGTCGGCGGCGGGTCCGCCGGGTGCGTGCTTTCGTACCGGCTCAGCGAAGATCCCGACAACAAGGTGTGCCTGCTGGAAGCGGGGCCGCGCGATGCGTGGTGGAACTGGAAGATCCACATGCCGGCCGCGCTCATGTACAACCTGATGGACGACCGGTACAACTGGTACTATCACACCGAGCCGCAGCCCCACATGA
>DATFDU010000301.1:0-4188 GCA_035251915.1 Dongiaceae bacterium
CATCCTGTGGCGCAGCGCCGGCAACACCCAGGACGCGGCCGAAGCGTTGAAGCTGACCGCCGCCGACCTCAAAAGCCTCGGCGTCATCGACGAGATCGTTCCCGAGCCGCTCGGCGGCTCGCACCGGGCCAAGGAGCAGGCGATCGCCGCACTAGGCGACGCCGTCGAGCGTGCGCTACAATCCATGCTGAACCAGGACGGCACCACCCTGCGCGAGCAGCGGCGCGAAAAGTTCCTGGAGATGGGGCGGCGCGGCCTGACCGCATAAGATCGTCCCGTCGGTCGCAACAGCGAGGCAGAGGACGATATGGGGTTCAGCAGGATCGGGATCGGCGCGCCGGCCTTGGTGGCAGCGGCGCTTCTTGTGGGCGGCGCGCTCCAGGTGGCGGCGCAGTCGTTCGGCGGCATGAGCGTGCTGGATGTCGAAGCGGAGCGCGACGACTTCTTCCAGTCGGCCGATGCCGATGGCGACTTCGCGCTTTCGACCGACGAGCTCGCGAGCGCCATGATGCGCCAACATGCGCGGCTGCTCGAATGCTGGGACGACGACGGCGACGGTCTGTGCAGCTACTCGGAATTCCTCGCGTCCGGCGAGAAGCTCTTCAATGAACTGGACGTGAACGGCGACGGTGTTCTCGATTTCGAAGAATTCCAGTAATTACAATAATTTAGATCGTTCGCAGGGATTCACCCCCGGGTTCGTTAGATTTGGCAGAGGGTCGCAGTCGACCCAGGAGCCAAAGAAGGAACCCATATGCGTAAGACGATTGCACTTGTTTTGTCCGCCGGCCTTGGTTTGACCGCGCTTGCGGGCGCTGCCCTGGCCGACAAGGGCCATGGCATGTTCGGCCGCGCCGACACCAATGGCGACGGCTTCGTGAGCAAGGACGAGTTCGCCGCCGGCCGCGACGCCATGTTCGCCAAGCTTGATGCCAACGCCGACGGCGCGGTCGAGCAGGCGGAGCTGGATAAGGCGCGCGAAGCCTGGCATCAGCGCAAGAGCCAGCAGGCCGAGGCCGACAGCGGCACGCAGGCCGACAAGCCGAAAAAGCAGCATCGCGGCCGCTTCCTGGCGCGCATCGACACCGACAGCGACGGCAAGGTGACGACGCAGGAGTTCGCCGCGGCCGGCGACCGGATGTTCGCCAAGTTCGATGCGAATGGCGACGGCAAGCTCGCCCAGGACGAGATGCCGAAGCACCGCAGGCACAAGAACGCACCGGCCGAAGGTGCCGCACCGGCCGAGTGATGTTGAGGCAGCAACGTTGAGGCGAGGGGGTTGCGCGCCACATGACGGCGCCAGCGAGCATGATACAAGAGATGGCGTTGACGATAGCGGTGGGGACGCGGAGCGTGCAGGCGGCGGAACTGGTGGATGGTGACGCTGAGCTGCTGCGGGCGATTGCCGGCGGCGACCGATCCGCATTCGACCGGCTGTCGCGGCGCCATCTCGATCGCGCCTATGGCGTGGCCCTGCGCATGACCGGCAGCCGTGCCGATGCCGAGGACGTGGTGCAGGACGTGTTCCTGCGGCTGTGGCAGCGGCCGGAGGCGTGGCGTCCGGGCCAGGCGCAGTTCTCGACCTGGCTCTATCGCGTGGTGGTCAACCGCTGCCTCGATCTGAAGCGCCGGCCGAAGGGCACGGATCTCGATTCGGTCGAGGAGCCGCAGGCCCCGGACGCAAATGCCGAGGCCAGCCTGCTCGATGCGGAACGAAGCCGCGCGCTCGATGGCGCGGTCAAGCAATTGCCGGAGCGGCAGCGCGCCGCGATCGTGCTGACCTACACGGCCGGCCTGCGCAATGCCGAGGCGGCCTCGGCGCTGGATGTCTCGGTCAAGGCCTTTGAAGCCCTGCTGGTGCGCGCCAAGCGCGAGCTGCGCGACACCCTCGCCGGGCAAGGATGGATGCAGCCATGACGGAACGTGATGCTTTTGAGCGCGAGCTGGAGCGGGGCATGTCACCCCGCGGCACACCCGAAGACTTGCAGCGGCGGATCGCCCGCATCCCGCTCGATCATCCGCGCGGAGCACGGGCGGCTCGCTCGTGGCTGCGCTGGTTCAGCGGCGATGGCGTGCCGTGGACGGCGGGATTGGCGGGCGCCTTCGCGTCGCTGGCGATCGGCTTCTGGCTCGGATTCAGCGGCGTGGTCGACAGCACGACCATCGTCGATACGGCTTCTGCCGGCGCCGACGAGGACTTGGTGGCGCTGGTGTTCTCCGACCAGCCGACGACGTTTGGAGACTATCAATGACCTTCACCGGCCGCACCGGCACGGCTCTGTTGGCGGCTCTGATCGTGTCGCTGTGCGTCAACCTGCTGATGGCGGGAATCATGATCGGCGGGCGCTGGCACCATCCCGCCCCGTGGTGGCGGGAGATCCCGGAGGAGGCGCGACCCGTCATGAAGCAGGTATTCGAATCGAACCGGGCGGAATTCAAGACGCGCCGTGACGCGGTGCGCGAGGCCCGCGAGACCGTGGCTGGTCTGCTGAAGGCTGATCCGATCGACCAGGCCAGGCTGGACCAGGCTTTATCCGAGCTGTCGCAGCAAAGCCAGGCGATGCAGCAATTCGGCGACAGCATCATGGTCGAGGCGGCGAAGCAGCTGCCGACCGAGGCGCGGCAGCAGATGGTGGATCGCTGGGCCCAGGGTCGCTACCGCAAGCGATCGGACTCCAATTGAATCGCGGAATGCGCCGAGCGCATTCCCGATGGGCGGCGCGATCGAGCTTTGCCGGGTGCTGACGGACCGGCCACCTGCTCGATCGCAGCCAGCTCTATCCCAGTTTCCTCAGGAAGCTCTCGACGATCTGGTTGAACCGATCAGGCGCCTCTATCGGCGCCTGGTGATAGCAGCCCGGCATGACGGCGAGCTGCGAGCCCTTGATCCGCTTATGGAGCGTCTGCGCCGCCGCCACCGAGGCGCCGGGATCCTTCTCGCCGGCGATGACCAGCGTCGGTAGCGTGATGCGTTCGAGTTGGTCGGTGTAGTCCAGCTTCTGGATCGCCTTGGCGCAGCCGATGAAACCGGTCGCGGGCGTGGCGCGGATCAGGTCGGCGACCCACCTAGTGGTTTCCGGGTCGCGCGCGCGGAACTCCGGCGACAGCCAGCGCTCCAACGTCGGCTGGACCTGACCTTCGACGCCGTCCTTGCGGATCGCCTCGATGCGCTGCTCCCACATCGCCTGGCCTTCCGGCGGCGTGCGGCTGATGGTGTTGGAGAGGATGATGGCGCGGAAGCGCTCGGGATGGCGCAGCGCCAGGGCTTGCCCGACCATGCCGCCGATCGAGATGCCGAGGAAGATCGCGGGCCGCTCAACGCCCAGACTATCGAGAATGCCGATCACATCCTCGCCAAGCATCTCCAGGCTGTAGGGATAGTCCGGCGCCGTGCTCTCGCCATGGCCGCGCATGTCGTAGCTGACGACGCGATGGCGGCGCGCGAAATGCGGGACTTGCCGCCGCCACATGGCGCGGCTGGTGGCCAGCGTATGGCACAGCACCAGGACCGGGCCGTCCTCCGGTCCGTCGCTCTGGCAGGCAAGGTCGATGCCGTTGACCGTGACGCGCAAACGCTCCGCTCCGCTTCGCTTCAGATGTCAGTGATCAGAGAACAGAGATCAGATGTCAGAGAACAGAAAGCGAAGACCGCATCCAACATCTGTTCTCTGTCCTCTGATCTCTGTTCTCTGAGTCAATAAGCGAACTCAGAAAACACTGGATCGACGCTGCGGTTCCAGCGGCCGTTGTAGAGTTCGAGCTTCTCTTCCGCCGGGCACTTGCCGCTTTCCGCGATCTCCTGCAGCACGTTGAGGAAGCCGGATTCATCGCCGCCGATGCGGTCGAGCGCCGCGCGGCGATGCAGACCGGCGCGCGCGATCGCAATCACCTCGAGCGCCCAATGCTGCAGCCTGCGGTCGCGCAACGGCACGCGCAGCGCCTGCTTGGGCACCTCGCGCCGCAGCATGTCATGTTCTTCCGGTGTCCAGTCCTTGACCAGGTCCCAGGCCGCATCGAGCGCCTGGTCGTCATAGAGCAAGCCGACCCACAATGCCGGCAGCGCGCACAGGCGATCCCACGGGCCGCCGTCGGCCCCGCGCATCTCGATAAAGCGCTTCAGACGCACCTCGGGGAAAGCGGTGGTCACATGGTCCGACCAGTCGCCCATGCTCGGGATCTCGCCCGGCA
>DATFDU010000302.1:0-3404 GCA_035251915.1 Dongiaceae bacterium
AGCACGGCTGGCGATCGATCTGTCGAGCGGGCTGGTGGAATCGGGCGGGCGCGCGCTGATCGCGTACGATGGCGAAGCCACCTCCACCTACGAGCTGTCGCGCCACAAGATCACCCCGATTTCCGAATCGCTGACCAGCCGAAACCCGATCTCCGGCTACAATGTGACACGCCGTCTGGCGCAGGTGATCCGCGACCAGAAGGTCGACATGGTGCACGCGCAGAACGCGACCCTGGCGGCGGTCGGCGAAGCCGCCGCGCGCAAGGCCGGCGCGAAGATGATCACCACCTTCTGCGACGGCCCGGGCGAGGTTGCGACGCTGTCGAAGAAGACCCGAACCGCCCTCATCAATTCCGACCACGTGCTGACGCTCTCCTACCTCACCGCCAATCTGCTGTCCGACGCGCTGCCGGAGTTGCGCGAACGGGTGAGCGTGGTGCCGTACGGCGTCGATCTGACGCGCTACGATCCGCAGCGCGTGACGCCGCAGCGCATGATCCAGATGGCGCAGACCTGGCGCCTGCCCGACGACAGGCCGGTGATCATGCTGCCGGCGCGCTACGTGCCGCAGAAGGGCCACGCGCTGCTGCTGGAGGCACTGACCGAGCTCAAGGACATCGACCTGCGCTGCCTGATGGTCGGCCAGTCGGATGACGGACCCTATCGCGAACAGCTCAGCAAGCTGGTCAAGATGATGGGCTTGGAGGATCGCATCTTCCTGGCCGGCGAGTGCCGCGACATGCCGGCCGCCCTGATGCTGGCGGATCTGGTGGTGGCGCCGTATCTCACGCCCTCCACCTACAACCGCGTGGTGATCGAGGCGCAGGCATTGGGCCGACCGCTGGTGGTCAGCGACTATCCGTGCGCACGCGAGCTGGTCGAAGGCAGCTCCATGGCCTGGCTGGTGCCGCCCAACGACGCGCAGGCCCTGGCCTGGGCGATTCGCGACGCCCTCAACCTGCCATCCGAAGAGCGGCAGGCCCGCACCTCGCAGGTGGTCGAGAATCTGCAGCGCCGCTCCGACCGCGACTGGATGCGGCGGCGCGTGCTCGGCATGTATTGGGACCTCTCCGGCAAGCCCGGCGCCTCGTTGTAGGAACCTCCTCGCCTTATCCTTTGTTACCAAGTGAGCCGGCCGGATTGCCGCGAAGGAGCATCGCATGATCCGCAAGCTCAAGTCGGGCGAGTATCGCCTGTATTCCCGCAAGGTGAACCCGAAGACCGGGAGGCGCCGCAACCTCGGCACCTTCGGATCGCGCGCGGCGGCGGAACGGCATGAGCGCCAGGTGCAGTTTTTCAAGCGCCGCGGCTGAGCTGCACGAGCGACCCGGCGAGGCAAGGACCTGAGGAGAGCAGGATGGCAACCGCACGCCAGAAGTCGGCTGCCCGCAAGAACATCCGCAAGGCGCGGAAGGCCCGCCGGACCAAAAGCGCGACGCGGCGGGCGTCCACGCGCACCAAGACCAGCCCACGCTCGAAGACCAGAACAAAGGCACGCGCCAAGCCCGCAAAGGCCAAGCCGCGTGCAAAATCGACGGCGCGCCGCACGAAATCGACAGCGGAGGCAGCAAGTCGCCGCACGAAATCGGCGGCGCGGCGGCGCGGATTCTTTCACATCGAAGTGCAGCCAAGGGAGGCGTTCGTGGCTTTCAAGATCCAGAATATTGGCGGCGAAGGCGGTATCGAGCGGATCGCGGGCAAGCGCGCCGGCGGATCCTGGAGCACCCAGGAATGGCTGATCGCCAAGGACCAGGCGCATGTGGAGCGCGGCACCTTGATCGGCGACACCGTCGATGCACGCAGGGTGCTGACGATGCTCGGCTCGGAACCCAGGCGCATCAAAGCCGATCGGTTCAGCATCCACGGCCACACGGGCATGCCGGCGGACATCAGCCCGACCCTGGCGCCGCGAAGGGGCGGCCTCACCAACGTCCAGGCGCCGCAGAAGGGACGCAAGTGGAGCTGAGCCATGACGGCCAGACGCAAGACCACGGGACGTAAGACAGCCAAACGGAAGACCGCCCGGCGCAAGACGGCGGGGCGCAAGGCGACCAGCCGCTGGTCTGCCCGGGTCACCAAGCACAGCGACGCCCTCGACCTGGAGAAATCGGTGTTCAAGTCCAGCGATCCGCACCGGATCGCTTTGTCGCTGAAACGCTCGGCGGAACGAAGCAGGCGGCGCAAGGCCACGCCCTACCAATCCGCGATGTCGATGCTGAACTTCTACATCAACCGGGCCGGCCGCGGCCTACCCAAGCGCAAGGTACGAGTGCTGGAACGGGCGAAAGGGGAACTGCGGAAAGTGTTCGGCCGCGCCTGACGCGATGCGGCCAACTGTCGGAGGGGCGTTGGGTCCGCCAAGACTTGTAGAATATTACCGTTTGGTCACAAGGACCGTGACCGTTTCATGATACCCGTGTCGGCATGGGTAGCATTGGCGGCTTCTTCTCCGCGACCCGCCGGCAATCCCCTTCGAGCCGACCCGGTCGCATCCCGTCACCTGTTCGTGACGCCTTGGCTGCGCAACTGTCTGCGATCCCCTGGGCACTGTTGGCGGCCGGGCTGGCCGCTGCATTGCTGGCGGGCGGAACCTTTGTGCTTGCCGTGACGGATCGGCCGCTCGCGGTCCTGGTACGCGACGCCAATGCGATTGCCCAACAGCCGAACTACTTCGGCGCGCTCGAGCATGCCGGCGTCCTGCTGATGTGCGGCGCAGGCTGGATCGCGTTGTACACCGCGACCTTTTGCCGTGGGCAAACCGCGCGTTTCTTGTTCCTGGGTGGATTGCTCTCGCTGCTTCTCGCGACCGACGATCTCTATATGCTGCATGAAAGCAGCTATCGCTTCGATGTGCCGGAGCAGTTCATCTTCGCAGTCTATGCCGCGCTCCTGCTCCTGCTGGTCGGCGGCAATCTGCGCCGGTTCCTCCAATCGCCTTTTCTCCTGCTCGGTGTGGCCATGGCCTTGTTCGCGGTCGCCGTCGTGATCGATGCGACCCACTACACGCCGTTCGGCTTGCCGTGGGGAACCGAGGACTGCATCGAGCTGGCAGGAATCTGCTTCTGGGCCGTGTATTTCGTGAAGTGCAGCCGGGACGGGATGCTGGAGCACCACCGCAACCTGGCTGGGTGAAAAATCCTAGCCGCCCTCGCTTGCAAAGCCTAAACCTCGTCTGTATAACCGCGCGTCCGGCGGAAGCCGCCTCTGGGCCATGTATGGGCATGCCCAAGCGCCATCGCCGCAGTTAACGTATTGAAGGAAATCGAAAATGCCCAAGATGAAGACCAAGAGCAGCGCCAAGAAGCGCTTCAAGCTCACCGCCTCCGGCAAGGTGAAGTTCAAGCCCGCCAACAAGCGCCACGGCCTGGTCAACCGGCCGAAGCAGATGAAGCGGCAGAGCCGTC
>DATFDU010000303.1:0-3089 GCA_035251915.1 Dongiaceae bacterium
GATGGTCCCGTTGGTGACCAGGCTTTCCAGCGTGAAGGGCCGCGCCGCGAACTTGCGAATCGAGACCAGCGGACCGTCGATCGCGACCGGACCGATCGCCACGTTGACGCGCGAGCCGTCGGGCAGGCGCGCGTCCACCATGGGCTGCGATTCGTCGACCCGGCGGCCCACGGTCGAGACGATCTTGCTGATGATGCGCAGCAGGTGACGCTCGTCCTGGAAGATCACCGGCGTCAACTCCAGGCGGCCGCTGCGTTCGACGAAGACCTGCCGGTGGGTGTTGACCAGGATGTCGTTGACCGACGGGTCCTTGAGCAGCGGCTCGAGCGGGCCGAGGCCGATCATCTCGTCGATCACGTCGTCGGTGATCTGCGCCTGCTCGCGCTGATTCAATTGCACCCGCTCGGCCTTGAGCAGCTTGGTGACCAGGCTGCCGATCTGCTCGCGGAACGCTTCCAGCGGCAGCTTTTCGATCGCCGCCAGGTTGATCTCCTCCAGCAGCCGCTGATGCAGCCGCACCTTGACGTCGGTATAGACGCGATTGACGGAGTCGATCTCCGCCTGCGCCGGATCCACCGGCCCATCGAACGTCGGCTGGGCGGCGACCGCCTGCTCCGCGCCTTGGCTGCGGGCTCCCGTCAGTCTGGTGAAGCGCGTCAGCATCGGCTTACCTCCAGGCGGTGCCGCGCTTCAGCGCGTCTTGAGTGAGGCGGCCGATCTGCTTCTCGGCTCCGCTGCCGGCGTGGAACTTGCCGATCGGCAGGCCGTGGTTGGCGGCTTCGGAGAACAGGCGATAGTCGCTGGGCACGAAATAGTCGACCTTGCGTCCCAGCGCCTTCTCGACCTCGCGCAGCTTCAGGCCCCGACGCCACCAGGATTTGCGGAAGCGGTTGAGCACGACGGAGACCGGAGTGTCGGCGGCGCTCGTCTCCTTGATCTGCTCCAGGAACAGATGCGCCTGCTTCACCGCAACGATGGTGAGCTGCAGGGTCAGCAGGATGCGGCTTGATCCCGCCAGCACGTCCGTGCACCACCGCGTCCAATTCAGCGGCAGGTCGACCACGACGCAGTCGTAGCTCTCGCAGATCAGCGCCATCAGGTGGCTGACGACATCGGCCGGCACCGCGTCGGGGCTCATGCTGCCGTTGGGCGCGGCGACGAGGTCGAAGCCCGCGGGATGGTGCACGGTCATCGCGGCCAGCAGCTCGGAATCGAGACGGTGCGGCGAGCGCACCACCTCGGCGATGTCGAGCAGCGGATCGGCGTCCAGGTGCAGCCAGGCGGCGCCGCCCTGGAAATCGAGATCCACCAGGCAGACCCGGCGCTTGGGCTGCCCGCGGCGCGTGCGGGCGAGCTCGAACGCGGTCTGGATTGCGAGCGACGTAGCGCCCATGCCGCCGGAGCGATGAACGAAGCTGAGAACCTTGCACTCATGGGCCGGCCGATCGCCGACGGTCCGCATGCGGGATCGCACCGCCTGGATCACGCCCATGACGTCGTCGCGCACGATCGGCTGCGGCAGGAAGTCGGCCACGCCGAGCCGGATCAGCTGACGCATCGCCTCCATGCTGGCGGTTGCCGACGTGACGACGACGGTCGGCCGGGCATCGGTGGCGAGCACGCGCTCGAGCGCGCCCATGTCGCGGCGGTCCGCCAGGTCGAGGTCGAGAATCAACACGTCCTGCGGGCCGAGGCGATCCATCCGCTGGTCGTCCAGGCGACCCCGAACGATGCCGATCTCGAATTGTGCGGCGCCGGCGAACGCCTTGCGCAGATCATGCTCCGTCTCCGCGGATTGCACGATTGCTCTGATCCTGGATTCCATCACTGCATTCACGCGTCAGCCTCTCAAGTTGGGTCGGTCCGTCGCCACCTATGGCGCCAGACGGCTCAAATCCTCTCCGGTCATGGTCACAGTGAAGGGCGGCATGGTGATGGGCTGCAAGCCCAGCAAGTCGCCCAGCGCCAGGAACTCGAACTGCAGACCCGTCAGCTGCAGCGTGACGGTCGGCACGGGCCCGCCCGGCCGCCCGGCAAAACCGAGCCCGGTATGGCTGTAGGTCACGATGACGTTCTCCGGGGCAATGCGGGCGAACCGGTCGCACATGCCGGCCTCTTCGGCATCGATGCCGGCCGGGTCGCACTCCGTATCGCAAGGCGGCGTCGCCTGGCTGCGGCCGAACACCAGGCATTCCATGGCCTCGTCATCGTACTCGCCTTCACCGAGATCGGTGCAGTCCTCGTCCTCACCATCGCAGGTGACGGTGTAGTCGATTTCCCATGCGGAACCCGGGGTGCCGGTTGACTCGAGATTGACCAGCTCGCCCCACACCGGATTCGAGACCGCCGCCAGCCGTGCGCCCAGCTGCGCCGCCTTGGCCGCGCTGTTGTACTGCCAGAACATGTTGCCGAACTCGACCAGGCCGAAGGTCAGCAGCAGGAACAGCAATGCCACGATGGTGAATTCGATCGTCGTCGTCCCGGATTGATCGCGGCCGATGTGGCGAAGGCGCATGACCATCGGCCTACTCCGGAATAACGCGCTGCTCATGCGCGGCATCGATCGAGATTGCATCGAATCCGAGCGCGGAGAGGAACCCCACATCGGCGTAGTCGAAGGTCGTGGACACCTCGATCACCTTGATCCCATCGATCTCCGCCGGCCCGCGATAGGTTCCGGCCGTGTTGTCGATATCGGTCACATCGAAATCGATATCGCCCGCTTCCCACCCGTCGACCCGAGGGTCGCCGCTGCCATCGATCGTCCCGGTGGTGGCGAGGTTGGCCGCATTGCTCTGGTTGGTCGCGTCATTGGGGTCCAGCCGCGCCAGATAGCGCCCGGCGTCGCGTAACCCCTCGAGAACCATCTGGTACTGGTAGAGGAAACGCCCGAACTCCGAGATGCCAAGCACGAGACTGAGGAGAAGCGGCGCCATGATCGTGAACTCAATCAGGGCCGAACCATCCTGATCCCAAAGCACGCGGCGAAGGCGGCTATGTGTGCACCGTGGGCTCATCTGTACAGCTGCACGATATCGTGAATCACGTCGGCATCAATCCCAGGCTGAACCTTGTCGATGATCTCTATG
>DATFDU010000304.1:0-3084 GCA_035251915.1 Dongiaceae bacterium
AGCGGCAGGGTCGCCATGGCGAGCAGGGCGACCAACGCGACGAAGCCGACCCAGCGCGCGATGCGGTCCTTGGCTTTGCGCAGTCTGGTGTTGCTCTGGGGTCTGAAGATGGCGGGTTTCATGGTGCATTTCCCCTTGTTCTGTCTTCTGGTTCTGTACTCCGGGGCTCAACCTAGCGATCGAGCCTGACCGTTCTCTTGCGGCAGCGCGGCGTTTTGATGATCGATTTGGGCGAAACTGTGACGCCGGGTCCGGCTCACCGCTTTGACACCGCCAGTGATGCAAAGAGTCATATCGCAATTGCCTGACGGGGAGCGGACGACTAGCATCGCAGCCGATTTCGGTTCGGCATTTCGGAGAGGTCTCGATGCCCGACATCAGGGCGGTGGTGTTCGATTTCGGCGGCGTGCTGTTCGACTGGAGCGCGGAGTATCTGTATCGCGAGCTCATTCCCGACGATGAGAAGCGCCGCTGGTTCTTGACGCATGTCTGCTCTCCGGCCTGGAACCTGAAGCAGGACGGCGGCCGGCTGATCGCGGAAGCCGAGGCGGAGCTGATCGCGCTCCATCCGGAGCATGCCGACCTCATCCGTGCCTTCTACGGTCAGTGGCCGAAAACCCTGCGGGGAATCCTCGATGATGGCGTTGAGCTGCTTGAACAACTCCATGCGGCGGGCGTTCCGCTCTATGGCCTCACCAACTGGTCGGCCGAGACCTACCATCACGTCGAGCACAAGTACGACTTCATGAAGCGCTTCCGCCACGTCGTGGTGTCCGGGCGCATCGGCATGGTGAAGCCGGATCCGCGCATCTATGCGCATCTGCTGGAGCAGGCGAAGCAGAAGGCCGAGCATTGCGTCTTCATCGACGACAATGCCAAGAATGCCGACGCGGCGACGGCGCTCGGCTGGCACGGCATCACCCATCGCAGCGGCGCGGAGACAGGCGCGCGGTTGCGCGCCCTCGGCGTGGCGTTTTGACGCGGCGGCACTGACGCGACACATGACACGGGAAAGCGCACAGGAGTTCGAGCACTGGCTGGCGGAGGGCGGCCTGCGCAACATGCCGCTGTCCGACCTGTTCAACGGCTTCACCCAATATCTGCTCGAAAGCGGCGTGCCGATCGCACGCGCCTATTTCGGCATGTCGACGCGCCATCCGCTGATCCAGGCCTTCGACATGACGTGGGAGCCGGACTCCGCGCTCTATCACACCCAGTTCGACCACACCTGGCGCCGGCGCACGGCTTGGACCGATTCGCCGCTGCGCCACATGATCATGGAGCACCTGCCGCGCATGCGCCGCATCCTGAAAGGGCCGCAGGCGGTGGTGGATTTCCCGGTACTCGAGGAGCTGGCGGCGCGCGGCTTCACCGATTGGTACGGCGCCATCACAGGGTTCGAGGCCGATTCGATCCTCGACCAGCCGGGCTCCCTCGGTATGGCCTGCTCCTGGTCCACTGACCGGCCGGGCGGCCTCTCGGACGAGAACGTTGCGCTGATCAACCGGCTGTTTCCGATCTTCGCCGTCAGCATCAAGGCCGCGGTGCTGCCGATCATCACCCGCACCCTGCTCGGCGCCTATCTCGGCGCTGATGCGGCGCAGCGCGTGTGGTCGGGCGCCACCAACCGCGGCTCGATCGAGCGGGTGGAGGCCGCGATCTTCTTCTCCGACCTGCGCGGCTTCACCGCCTTCGCGGAGCAGGCGAGCTCGGAGCTGGTGATGGCGACCCTGAACCGCTATTTCGATTCGGTCGGCGCGGCCATCGTGAAGGAGGGCGGCGAGATCCTGAAATTCATGGGCGACGGCATCCTCGCGACCTTCGCGCAAGCAGACGCGAACGTGTGCGAGCAGGCGCTGCGGGCGTCCCGGATTGCGGTGCGCGACGTCGCGGCGCTGGCAGCGAGCAGCGGCGAGGCGGCCGGCAAACTCGACCTCGGCATCGCCCTGCACAAGGGCGAGGTGCTGTACGGCAATGTCGGTACCCCGGAGCGGCTCGATTTCACCATGATCGGCCCGGCGGTGAACGAGGCCGCGCGCATGGAAAAGCTGACCAAGAGCCTGGGCTGCGCGATCCTGGCCTCGGATTCGTTCCAGGCGGGCCTCAGCGAGAGCCGGCGCCTGCTCCAGCCGGCGGGCATGCACGCCATCTCCGGCCTCAGCGCGCCGCGTGCGCTCTACGTCGTGGTGCTGGACGACAAGGCGGCGGCGTGACTATCTTGGGTTGCCACCCTCTATCCGGTTGCAACCCATGGCTCGCCGAAACGTCACGACCAATCTGCCGCCGCCGTTCCTGAAGCGCCTTTCCTTCCTCGAAGAGCGGGTCCAGCCGGACGAATTTCCCTTCACCATCCCGGCGTTCCAGCGCGGCAGGCTACAGCTCGATTTCGAGCGGCCGATCACCATCATCGTTGGCGAGAACGGGACGGGGAAGTCGACACTGCTGGAGGGTATTGCAGGCGAGTGCGGGTTCAATCTGAGTGGCGGCAACCGCAATCACGCCTACGCGTCGGGCCTCAATTCATCGCCGTTCGATCATGCTTTGCGCCTGTCCTGGTTGCCGAAAGTGACGCGCGGCTTCTTCATGCGCGCGGAGAGCTTCTTCAACTTCGCCCGTTACATCGACGAAGAGATGCCCGACGTGCTGCCGGCCTATGGTGGCAAGAAGCTTCACGAGCAATCGCACGGAGAATCCTTCCTGGCGCTGTTCGCCAACAAGTTCCACGGCCAGGGGATCTACATCCTCGACGAGCCGGAGGCCGCTTTGTCGCCGCGCCGGCAGCTTGAGTTCCTGAAAGTGATCCGGATGCTGGAGCTGGAAGGACAGTCGCAGTTCATCATCGCGACTCACTCGCCGATCCTGATGGCCTATCCGCGGGCGCAGCTGCTGATGTTCGACGGGCGCGTGATCCGCGAAGCGTCCGTGAGCGAGACGCCGCACTACCAGCTGACGCGCGAGTTCGTCATGAACCCGAAGGCGATGATGGACGAGCTGTTCGTCGCGGTCGACGCCGAGCTGGCCGAGGATTAGCCGATATCGGTCAGCGCGCCGTAGGTTTCCGGCCGGCGGTCGCGGAAGAACTGC
>DATFDU010000305.1:0-3264 GCA_035251915.1 Dongiaceae bacterium
AGGCGGAGGCGGTGGCGGCGGAGGCCCGCCTGCGCGGGGTCAAGGCCATGACCGTAGAAGCCGACCTCGCCAACGAGCGCGAGGTCGAGGCCGTCATCCCCAAGGTCGCCGACCAGCTCGGCGAGGTGAGCCTGCTGGTCAACAACGCCTCGGTGTTCGAGATGGACAAGGCCGAGACCGCGACCCGCGCCAGCTGGGACAAGCATATCGAAACCAACCTGCGCGCGCCGTTCGTGCTCAGCCAGGCGTTCGCGCGCCAGTTCACCTCCGACCGCGAAGGCAACATCATCAACCTGCTGGACCAGCGGGTGTGGAAGCTGACGCCCTATTTCGTCAGCTACACCGTCGCCAAGATGGGGCTGTGGACGCTGACCCGCACCCTCGCGCTGTCCTACGCGCCGCGCATCCGGGTCAACGGCATCGGGCCGGGCCCGACCCTGCCCTCGCCGCGCCAGACCCCGGAGCAGTTCGCGCAGCAGTCGGCTTCCATGCCGCTCGGCCGCGGCGCCACCCCGCGCGAGATCGCGCGCGCCGTCCAGTTCATCCTCGACTCCCCCTCCATGACCGGACAGATGATCGCCTTGGACGGCGGCGAGCATCTCGGCTGGCAAGTGCCGGGCAAGGGCTACCAGCCGCGCGAATAGCGCCCAATCCCCACAGGAACGGCGTGAAATCACTGGCCTGTCCGCGGCGGTTTTCTTCGCCGGCGGAATAGATTCGCCCTCGGCGGGTTCCTATATTAGGGTCATCGCTATGGCCGCTGTGCGGCCCGATAAAATCGTCGGCGAGGGCCCCAGGGTGCGGCCCTCCTTACACCAGCCCCAGAGTGCGGCGAGCGTCCGAAAGGATCCAAGCCATCATGTCGTCTCCTGCGGAGAGAGTGACCGTATTGCCGGCCGCCTTGCACGGCCGCACCATGAAAGTGTTCGTGCGCGACCTGATCCTGCCCTGCCGGATCGGCGTCTACAGCCATGAGAAGCACGGCGAGCAGCGCGTGCGCATCAACCTGGAGCTGACCTGCGTCGAGCACCCGGCGATCAACGACGAGCACCACAACGTGGTCTGCTATGCCGAGGTGGTGGACAACATCCGCCGGCTGATCAGCGAGGGCCACATCAACCTGGTGGAGACCCTGGCCGAGCGCATCGCCGCGCAGTGCCTGGACGACCACCGGATCCTCGCCGCCAAGGTGCGGGTCGAGAAGCTCGACGTCATGCCGGAGGCCAGCGCCGTCGGCGTCGAGATCGAGCGGCACCGGGTAAATCGTTAATTTCCAGGCCCTGGACTCGTTGAGCAGACCTGCGGAAGAGCGCGGATTCTGGCGGGAATCCGCCACTTTTTCGCAGGTGATGCCGGCGAAATGGCGGAGTCCTGCGGGATTCCGGGACAAGTTGTGCACAGAGGCCTTGGAGTCTCTAGGTGTCCGTAAAGAGTCAAGTACTGATTCAAGTCCGTGACCGACTGATGACAGATTGATTCGGTGAAATCGCGTGATTTCAATAGTATAGCCTTTTGTGCCTAGTTTTTGTGCAACTGGGTGAGGGCGCGGGAATCCGAGACTGACACATTTGTGCGGCGGCTTTTTCGACAGACTTATCCACAGGATTCGTGGATATCTGGACTGGTTGGTCAAACGACGACTCCGCTTGGTAAACGGAATGGCGGAATCCCGCGACTCGCTCCTCGCAAACTTGTCCCCGAGCGACACACTGACAGGTGCGCCGGAATCGCTCCTGCCGCATTTGACCGCGGGTCCGGCGCAGCGTAATCGACGGACATGAGCACCAAAGCGAAGGCCAACAAACCCGACCCCGTGGAGGCGATCGACGACCAGCCGGAGCCGGTCGAGGCCGAGAGCCTTGGCGCCAGCTTGGGCGATGGCCTGGAGGTGATCCGCGAGCGGGTGAAGACCCTGCCGGCCGCACCCGGCGTCTACCGCATGATCAATACGCGCGGCGACGTGCTCTATGTCGGCAAGGCGCGCGACCTGAAGAAGCGGGTCTCCTCCTACACCCAGATCTACCGGCTCGACATGCGGCTGCAGCGCATGGTGGCGGAGACCGCGACCATGGAGTTCGTCGCGACCCACACCGAGGTCGAGGCGCTGCTGCTGGAAGCGAACCTGATCAAGCGCTACCTGCCGCGCTACAACGTGCTGCTGCGCGACGACAAGAGCTTCCCCTACATCGCCATCACCGGCGACCATCCGATCCCGCAGATCACCAAGCATCGCGGCGCGCGCAACCGGCCGGGCGAGTATTTCGGGCCGTTCGCCTCCGCCGGCGCGGTCAACCGCACCATCGTCGCGCTGCAGCGCGCCTTCCTGCTGCGCAATTGCAGCGACAGCATGTTCGCGATGCGCACCCGCCCCTGCCTGCAGTATCAGATCAAGCGCTGCTCCGCGCCGTGTGTGCAGCGCATCTCGATCGAGGACTACGGCGAGCTGGTGCGCGAGGCGCGCGACTTCCTGACCGGCAAGAGCCGCGAGATCCAGGACCGGCTGGCGCTCGAGATGCGCGCTGCCAGCGACGCGCTGGACTTCGAGCGCGCGGCGCGCCTGCGCGACCGCATCCAGGCGCTGACCCAGATCCAGTCGCGCCAGGACATCAACCTCGCCGGCGTCGAGGAGGCCGACGTGATCGCGGCCTGGCAGGAGGGCGGCCACACCTGTATCCAGGTGTTCTTCTTCCGCAATCACGGCAACTACGGCAATCGCGCCTACTTCCCTTCGCACGACAAGTCGGCGGACCTGCCCGACGTGCTGGCCGCCTTCATGGGCCAGTTCTACGAGAACAAGCAGCCGCCGCGCCTCATCCTGGTCAGCCACGAGCCGACCGAGTGCGAGCTGCTGGGCGAGGCGCTGACGGTGCGCGCCGGCGGAAAGGTCGAGATCCTGGCGCCCCAGCGCGGCGACAAGCGCAAGGCGGTGGACCACGCCACGCTCAACGCCAAGGAGGCGCTGATCCGCCGCATCGCCGAATCCGGCACGCAGATGAAGCTGCTGCGCGGCATCGCCGACCTGTTCGGCCTGGACCAGCCGCCCAAGCGCATCGAGGTCTACGACAACAGCCACATCTCCGGCACCAATCCGTACGGCGCGATGATCGTGGCGGGGCCCGACGGCTTCATGAAGAACCAGTATCGCAAGTTCGCGATCCGCCGCGTCGCGCAGGAGAAGGCGCCGAGTGAAACGGCCGCGGAGATCGGACCCGCGGGCGAGATGCAGGCCGACGAAGCGGAGAGCGAAGCCCAGCGCGCCGCCGT
>DATFDU010000306.1:0-3878 GCA_035251915.1 Dongiaceae bacterium
GACGGCGTGCCGCAGGGCCTGCTGAACGACGTTCGGATCCGCGACAACGGTGACGTGGAGCTGCAGTACGACAACGGCCGCAGCCGGATCTTCTTCCGCGTGCCGCTGGCCCAGTTCAACGACCCGAGCGCCCTGCAGCGCGAGGTGGCGCAAGGCTTCACCGAGACCTTCGACAGCGGCGCGGTGCGGATCGGCAATGCCGGCGACAACGGCGCCGGCACCATGCGCGGCAGCGCGCTGGAAGGCTCCAACGTCGACATCGCGGAGGAGTTCTCCAAGATGATCGTCACGCAGCGCGCCTTCTCGGCCAACACCCGCGTGATCACCACCGCCGACGAGATGCTGGCCGACATCATCAACATCAAGCGGTAATCGGGTAATCCGGCACGGGTGACGACATGTCCTTGAACGCAGCTCTCAACGCCGCGATCTCCGGGCTTCGGGTCAATCAGGCGCATGTGCAGTTGGTCTCGGCCAACGTCGCACATGCGAACGACCCGGGCTACACCAAGAAGACGCTGGTTCGCGAGGCATCCAACCTTGGCGAGGGCCAAGTCGGCGGCGTGCAGGTCGCCGGCTTTCAGGCGGCAATCAGCGCGTCGCTGCGGCGCCAGTATGAATCCTTCACCTCGGCCAACGGCCTCACCAGCACGCAGCAGGGGTATCTGAGCCGGATCCAGACCCTCCTGGGCGCCAGCTCCGACACCGCCGCGCTGCCAGACCTGTTCAACAAGTTCACGGCGGCGTGGCAGAGCTTCCAGTCCCAGCCCGAGAGCGCCGCGGCCCAGCACCAGGTGATCGCGCTCGGCGACCAGCTGGCGGCGGAAGTGCGCCGCATCAGCGCCGGTATCGATCAGATCGACGGCGAGATCCGCAAGGACCTCGACAGCTCGACCGACGAGCTCAACGACAAGCTCGCCAAGGTGTTCGAGCTCAACCTGCGCATCAAGGCATCGGACCCGAACGGCGCCGAGCGGCTGGAGCTGATCGACCAGCGCGACCAGATCGTGCGCGAGCTCGCCAACCTGGTCGACGTGCGCTCGGTCGACCGCGAGAACGGCGCGATCGCGCTGTTCACCCCGGCCGGCCTGTCGCTGCTGGATGGCGCGCCGGCCCGGTTCGATTTCGACGGCACCAACGTGATCTCCGTCGACAGCGGCCAGCCGGTGAACAACCTCTTGCGCGAAGGCAAGATCAAGGCGCTGCTCAACCTGCGCCATGACGGCACTGCGGCCGGCCAGCCGGCCAGCGCCGACCCGGCCTCGGAGGTGATCCGCAAGCTGCGCTCCCAGATGGACATGGTGGTCAGCGCCTTCACCACCCTGAGCGGCAACCCGTCCACCTTCGCGGCGGCCTACAACAATTCCACCGGTTCGCTGCGCGTCAGCGCTTCGCACCTGGTGACCGTGCGGCCCGGCCCGACCACCCCGCAGATGGGCACGCTCACCTTCAGCGGCAGCCTGGCCGAGGGCGACGTGTTCGAGGTCACCATCAAGGGCAAGACCTACAGCTACACGGCGACCCAGAACGACACCAACTTCGACCAGATCGCCCAGAAGCTGGCGGCCATCATCAACGCCGACGGCACGCTGGACGTGACCGCGATCAACGGCGTCGCCTCGCTCCAGCTGGTGGGCGACAACGTCGATACGGCATTCACAGTGGTCAGCTCGGTCAACGGCCAGCTGCCGGAGCTGACCCAGGGCTTCTTCACCGACACGGACCGCTACACCTTCGCGGTCAGCAGCGAGCTGCTGGGCGGGACGCAGCAGCTCAAGAAGAACTCGGCCGCCGATGTCGTGACCGCCCTCAACAGCAACGACCGCAACTTCATCGCCGTTGGACTCAGCCTGACCAACGTCTCCTACAAGGGGCTGATGTCCGGCATCATCGGCGCTTCCAGCACCAACGCCAAGATCGTGAGCGACAGCGCCAAGCTGAACGCCGACACGCTGGCGATGACCGAGCAGCGCTATCAGCAGGAGACCGGCGTCAACCTCGACGAGGAGCTGGCGAACCTGCAGCTGCTGCAGAACGCCTACGCCGCCTCGGCCCGGCTGATGACGGTGATCCAGACCCTGTTCGACACGCTGCAGGCGGCAGTGTCGCGGTAAGGACGAAACATCATGCCAGTCAGTGGATACTCCACCTACGCCGCCTACCTCTCGAACGTCAACGGCTTCCAGCGCCTGCAGACGTCGCTGGCGACGCTCACCCAGCAGCTCAACAGCGGCAAGAAGTCGAGCGACCTCACGACCTACGGCGTCGAGGCACAGCGCCTGGTCGACCTGCGCGCCGAGATCGCGCGCCGCCAGGGCTACCTGGAAGCGATCAAGAGCGCGTCCACCGACGTCAAGGCCTACGACCGCGTGTTCACCAGCATCGAGGACATCAACGCCACGATGCTGCAGGCCTTCACCGCGCCCAACACCGATCCGCCGACCAAGCAGCAGCACACGGTCACCTTCACCGGCGATCTCGGCGATACCGGCGACGTGTACAAAGTAGTGGTCGACGGCACGCTGTTCAGCTACGTCACCAACGGCACGGAGGGCAGCTACGAAGAGATCGCCGGCAATCTCGCCGCGCAGATCAACAGTTCGACGGCCGGTGCGCGCGCGACGGCGCAGGTCATCGGCGAACGCCTGGTCATCACCGGCACCGAACCGGGGCCGCTGTTCAACGTCAGCGCCATGACCACCAATGTCCTCGGCGGCGCCGAGAACACCATTGAATCCTCCTTGAGTCGCGCCGGCAAGGTCTCTCCGATCATCACCCAGGTCGAGACCGCGCTGATCGAGCTCAACGCCTTGCTGAACGAGCAGGTGAACGATCGCTACCTGTTCGGCGGCATCAACGCCAACGAGCGGGCGCCGGTGGTCGATCTGCGGCGCCTGCCCGACCCGAGCGGCTCCGAGAACACGGCCGGCAGCAACACGACGTTCCAGCTCGCCGGCGGCACCATCCGCCAGGTCGTGCGCATCACCACCGACCAGCTTGGCATCGGCCAGACCGAAACGCTCACGGTCAACGGCACCCCGCTCGTCTTCAACGGCCCGATGAGCCAGCAGGAACTGGCAACGGCCATGGCGGCCGCAGTCGGCCCGCTGGCCAATGTGTCGGTCCAGGACATCGACGCGCACGGCTTCACCATCACGGCCGACACCGCGGGCACCGCCTTCACGGTCGCGGTGGCCAGCAACGATCCGACGCCGTCCACCATCGAGACGGTGCAGCCCAACGTGCCGATCAGCGGCGACCAGGTCGATATCATCACCCTCGACGGCCCGATCGGCCTGATCGGCGAAGTCTTCAGCGTCACCATCACCGATCCGCCGGCCCATGCGGCGCCGGTCACCATCAGCTATCGCACCACCGGCGACGAGCCGGACCTCAACACCATCGTCGACAAGCTGGTGGCGAGGATCGCGAACCACCAGCCGCCCTTCGCCGTGACGCCTTCCAACCTCGGCGACGGTCGGCTGGAGCTGCGGGCCAGCACCACCTTCACCTCGCACGCCACCGTGCAGAATACGCCGACGGTCGAGACCACGCAGCGCACCGTCGTGCCGGTGCCGCAGCGCGACGAGATCGGCTTCGCCGGCCCGTTCGATGCCGGCGATCAATACACCATCACCTTCACCGCGCCGGTTGGCGGTCCCTTCACGGTAAACACCACCGCGACCGACGATGAAGCCTCGATCGCAGCCAAGTTCGTGTCCGCCATCAATGCCGCCGCCATCGGCGTAACAGCCTCCGTACGGAACGGTCGCCTCTCCGTCGTTTCCGATACGCCGGGTTCGGCGATGACCTATACCGCCACCCTGTCGACCGATGTGGGCGCCGCTACGGCGAATCCGACCACGGCGACGGTCGTC
>DATFDU010000307.1:0-4789 GCA_035251915.1 Dongiaceae bacterium
CGATCGGGCCGCTTACCACCAGTTTTCCCTTCAGCATCACCGCCACTTTGTTGGCGATGCGGCGCACCGTGCCGAGATCGTGGGTGATGAACAGGAACGCGACGCCGGTCTCGTCCTGGATGCGCCGCAGCAGGCGCAGGATCTCGTCCGCCACCAGCGGGTCGAGCGCCGAGGTCACCTCGTCGCAGATGATGATGTCGGGCTGCGCCGCCAGGGCGCGGGCGATGCAGACGCGCTGCTTCTGCCCGCCCGATAGTTCATGCGGCCGGCGGCTGATATAGTCGGGCGGCAGGTCGATCTGGCGCAGCAGCTCCTCGACCCGCGCGCGCACGGCCAACCGGCTCCTGCCAAAATAGAATTGCACCGGCCGGCCGATGACATCGAGCAGCGTCTGCCTCGGATTGAGGGCGACATCCGGCATCTGATAGATCATCTGGATGCGGCGCAGCTGGTCCTTGCTGCGGTCCTGCAGCCTGGGCTTGAGGCTGGTCCCGTCGAACAGCACGTCGCCCTGCTTGCGCGCCAGCAGCCCGACGATGACGCGCGCCAGCGTGCTCTTGCCTGAGCCGGACTCTCCGACGATCGCCAGCGTGTCGCCGCGCCGGACGTCGATCGAGACATCGTCGATCACCCTGGCGGTGCCGCGATAGGCCGCGACCACGTTCTTGACCTCCAGCAGTGGCGGACCTTCGGCGTGGCTTTCGACGAACCTGCTCTGCTCGGCTGCGACCCGCTCCGCCACCAGCATGCGCGTGTAGTCCATCTGTGGATTCTGCAGGATCTGTGTCGCCTCGCCCTGTTCCACCATCTTGCCGCGGCGCAGCACCAGGATGCGGTCGGCGATCTGCGCCACCACGGCCAGGTCGTGCGAGATGTAGAGCGCCGCGGTGCGATGCTCGCGGATCAGCTTCTTGAACGATGCCAGGACCTCGACCTGGGTGGTGACGTCGAGCGCCGTGGTCGGCTCGTCGAACACCAGCAGGTCGGGCTTGGCGATCATCGCCATCGCCGCCATGGCGCGCTGCAGCTGGCCGCCGGAGACCTGGTGCGGATAGCGATTGCCGAACGCGTCGGGGTTCGGCAGCTCAAGCTCTCTGAACAGCCGGATGGCGTCCATCCGCGCCTGCGCCCGGTTCATGACGCCGTGCTGGAGCGCAACCTCGGCCACCTGATCGAAGATCGTGTGTGCAGGGTTGAACGCGGCCGCGGCGCTCTGCGCGATATACGCGACCTTCGCGCCGCGTAGGTTCTGCCGGCCCTTGACGTTGAGCACGCGTAGGTCGCGGCCGTGGAACAGGATCTGTCCGCCGGTAATCTGGCAGCCGGTGCGGGCATAGACCATGGTCGAAAGCCCGATGGTCGACTTGCCGGCGCCGGATTCGCCGATCAGGCCAAGCACCTCGCCGGCGTTGAGCGTGAAGCTGACGTCGTCGACCAGCGTCACGCACGTGCCGGTTTCCGTGACCGCTTCGATCCGCAGGTTGCGGACGTCGAGGATCTGGCCTTCGGTCTTGGGTTTCATCTGCGCCATGCCGCCCTCACGCATTCTCCCCTTGGGGCCGCGCATATATCGACAATAGCCAGTCCACCACCAGGTTGACACCGATGGTCAGCAGCGCGATCGCCGCCGCGGGATAGAGCGGCGCGGCAATGCCGGCAGGGATGGCGAGCGCGCTCTCCTTCACCATGCTGCCCCAGTCGGCCTCCGGCGGCTGCACGCCGAGGCCGAGGAAGCTGAGCGCCGCCACGAACAGGAAGGCGAAGCAGAAGCGCAGGCCGAACTCCGCTGCCAGCGGCGGCATGGCGTTGGGCAGGATCTCGCGCAGGATCACCCACATCAGGCCCTCGCCGCGCAGCCGCGCTACCTCGACATAATCCAGCACGGCGATGTTCATCGCGACCGCGCGCGCGACGCGGAACACGATCACCGAATAGAGGAACCCGATGGTAAGCACCAGGACGGTCGTGCTGGTCCCGAACCCGGAGATGATGATGAGCGCCGACATCAGGATCGGGATGGAAAGGATGACGTCCGCGATCCGCGACAGCGCGACGTCGATCCAGCCGCCGAACACCGCGGCGGCAAAGCCGGTGATGATTCCGACGACGAACGCCAGAACAGTGGCGAGCAGCGCCAGTCCGATGGAGATGCGTCCGCCATACAGGATGCGCGAGAGCATGTCTCGCCCGATCTGGTCGAGACCAAGCCAGTATTGCGCGGAAGGCGGCTCCCAGCGGCTGCCCAGCGGCAGGTTGGGGTCGTATGGTGCGATCCAGGGCGCGAGCACCGCGCCGCCCGCGCAGGCGAGAATGATGAGAATCCCGATGATTGCGGTGATGCTGATCCGGTGCCTCATCGCCGCCTCACCGCGGGTGCCGGAGGCGCGGATTGCTGAGGATCGACAGCACGTCCGCGATCAGGTTGAGGCCGATGAACACGATCGCGAAGATGAGGCCGCAGGCCTGCACCACCGGCACGTCACGCTTGGAAACGGCATCGACCATCAGCCGGCCGAGGCCGTTGTAGGTGAACACCGACTCCACCACCACGACACCGACGATCAGATAGGCGAGATTGAGCGCGATCACGTTGATGATCGGCGCCAGCGCATTGGGCAGCGCGTGGCGCACGACGATGCGCGACTTGGGCAGGCCCTTGAGCAGCGCCATCTCGATATAGGGGCTCGCCATCACCGCCAGCACCGACGTGCGGGTCATGCGCATCATGTGCGCGATGACAACCAGGACCAGGGTCAGCATCGGCAGGAACGTGGCATAGAGATGCTGCATGAAATCCTGTTCCGGCTTGAACGTTGCGATCGCCGGGAACCAGCGGAACTGCACCGCCAGATACAGGATGAGGATGTAGCCGATGAAGAACTCCGGCATGGAAATGGCCGCGAGCGTGCTGATGTTGACGAGACGGTCATAGATGCCGTTGCGGTAGATCGCGGCAAGCACGCCGAGGAATACCGACAGCGGGACCGCGATGACCGCCGCATAGAGGGCCAGGAACAAGGTGTTGCCGAGGCGGGGCCCGATCACATCCGCGACCGGGCGCTTGTTGGCAAGCGATCTGCCGAAATCGCCCTCCGCCGCGCCGCGGATCCACTCGACATAGCGCTCGACCGCAGGCCGGTTGAGTCCCAGCTCGGCGCGGATGGCGGCGACATTCTCCGGGGTCGCCGACTGGCCCAGGATGTTGGTGGCGATATCCCCCGGAAGCCATTCGGTCACGGCGAAAATCAAGGCCGAAACGACGATCAACGTCAGGAAACCCAGCACCAACCGCTGACCGAGCAGCTTCAGCATTCATTCCCCCTCTGCCCGCGCGGCCGCTGCATGCCACCTCCGCGAGTCCATGCCCATTGGCCATCGGGCTTGCGGCAACACTAGCGCCAACCCGCCTCACGTCCAATAGCGGCGCGAGAAAATCCGACAAAATCAAAGAAATAGGCGGCGGAACCAGGGCCCCGCCGCCACAAGGGAACGATCGGTCCGCTAGGCTTCGATCCACGCCTTCTGGACGATCCGGCTGTTGCACATGTCGAACATGCCGTGCGGCGTATGGCCCTTGACCTTGACGTCGTGCACGTCGAGCCAATCCTTGAACAGCGGAATGATGGCGCCGCCATTCTCATGCAGCATGCGCTGCATTTCCCAGATGTAGTCCTTGCGCTTGGCCTGGTCGGTCGTCGCCTTGGCGTCGGCCAGCAGCTTCTCGAACGCATCGTTCTTCCAGTGCGTGTCGTTCCACGGCGCCGCGGCACTGTAGGCGATCGCCATCATCTGGGTCGCGGCGGGCCGTCCGCCCCAGTAGGACGTCATGAACGGCGCTTTCAGCCAGACATTCTCCCAGAAGCCGTCGTTCGGCTCGCGCCGCACCTTGACCGGAATGCCGGCCGCACCCGCCGTCGCCTGGAACAGCACGGACATGTCGATGGCGCCGTTGAAGGCCGCGTCCGATGCCGACAGCACGATGTCGGCGGCACCGAGGCCAGCTTTCTTGGCATGGAACGCCGCCTTCTCGGGATCGTACTGCCGCTGCGGCAGCTCGTTGTTGTGAAACGGATCGGATTCCGGAATGGGATGATCGTTGCCGACGCGCGCGTACTTGCCGAACATCATCTCGACCAGCTTGGCGCGGTCGATGGCATACTTCAGCGCCAGCCGCGTGTCCGGATTGTCGTACGGCTTGGTGTCGACCAGCATCGGCATATTGAAGTGATAGCCGGCCGCTGCTTGCACCAGCTCGAAGTTGCCGGCGGCGTTGATCTGATCCACCAGCGGCACCACCACGCGATGGGTCACATCCACTTCACCGGCCAACAGCGCCTGCATGCGTGCCGCATCGTCGTTGATGACGGTGATCTCCGCAGAGTCGAGATTGCAGCGACCTTCCTTCCAGTATCCGCCGCGGTTGGTCAGGATGCACCGGACGCCGGGTTCGAACGCCTCGGCCTTATAGCCGCCGGTGCCGACCGGGTTGGCCCAATCCTCGAAGCCGTTTGGCACCACCAGCATGTGATAGTCGCTGAGCACGTACGGCAGGTCCGCGTCCGGCGCATCCAGCACGATCTTCACCTGGTTCGCATCCATCTTCACGACATCGGTGATCGCCTTCATCGCCCCTTTGGCGCCGGATGTGCTCGCCTCGCCGCGATGCAGGTTGATCGAGTAGATGATGTCGTCGGCGTCGAGCGTCTTGCCGTTGCTGAAGGTGATGCCCTTGCGGACGTTGCACACCCATTCGGTCGCATCGTCGCTGGGCTCGAGCGTCTCCAGCAGC
>DATFDU010000308.1:0-3107 GCA_035251915.1 Dongiaceae bacterium
TCCCCGGGACCCTGCCGGACCGCACTCAGCCCTTGTCAGGCTTTAATTTCTCCAATGCCGCAAATGGGTTAGGACGCTCCGCCACCGGCTCGGCGGCCGGCTCGGCTTTCCACTCGGCCGGCACCTCGGCATCGGGCTTCCGGGGGTATGGATCCATGGCGAGGCCAAGCTGCTCCGCCGCCAGTTCCCCCAGGTCGATCCAGCCGTCCGGAGCCGGCTCCGGCGCCTCGGCCGCTTCGGCGTCCAGCACCAGGTCGGTCACCGCCGGCTGCGCGCCCTCCAGGAAATCGACCTCGAACCGCTCGTCGATCCGCGCCGGAACGGGATCCAACGAGACCACGCAGGCCTGCACCAACTCTGCCCTGACGTGGCCCTTCACCCGCACCAGATCCTTGCGGGCGCGCTTCAGGGTGAAGCTGGCGCTGAGGCTGTCCAGGCTGAGCAGGCCGAAGCGCTCGGCCAAGTCGGCGCGCTCCTTGCCGGTGGCAGTGATCTCCTCGCGATGCTGGGTCGTGCTGATGCGGTCCAGCGACAGCGGCCGCGAGAATTCCGCAGGTTCAGCCGGTTGCATTCAGTGTCTCCTGCGTCGGTTCCGGCAACTGCTTCATCGCACTGCCATCGCAGATGTCCTTGAACGGCGCGCGCGCCAAGGCAACCCGAATGGCGCGGAGATAGCCCGCCATCCAACGCGCCTGATCGTCGCTGGGCGTCGCGGTGCGGTAGACGTTGCGCCGGATTGCCTGCTCCAGCTCGGCGTCGCGGTCGTAGGCCTGGATGCGTCCATTGAGCGCCTCGGTCATGGCCTTGATCCGCTTGCCGACGCCGAGATCGGCCGCGCCCAACTCTCGCAGCGAACCATCGAGATCGGCGAACATCGCATCGTAGACCGCCTGCGACAACGCCTCGGCATCGGCGCCCTTGCCCTTCAGCCCATGGAACACCGCATAGGCGTGCAGGCACAGCGTCTCGAACCGGCCGTCGATCGTGTCGGGCACGCCATAATGCGTGAACAGGATCGGATGCCGCGCCCGCTCGGCGATCTGCCGATAGAGCATGCGGGCTTCCGCCTCGAACTGCGGTGCTTGGAATAATCTCTTCAAAAACAACACGATAGCCGGATCCTGAATCTTGACAGCGGGTCCTGCCGATGCGATGGTCCGCGCCGGAAGTACGCCCTGGGCATAGCGCCGGCTGCGCGCCAGCACAAGGGCAACGAGGTTTTCGAGGGCATGATCCGCATGACTGGTCGCTATCGCCGAACGCTGCTCGCCGGTGCTGTCTTGGTGCTCGCCGTGACCGCGGCCGCCTGTGCGCCGCGCATCGATCAGCGTGGCAACAAGCCGGACGAAGAACAGGTCGTTCAGATCAACCCCGGCGTCGACGACAAGAACCGCGTTGCCGAGCTGATCGGCACGCCGTCGGCCATTTCCACCTTCGACGACCGCACCTGGTACTACATCTCAAAGCGCACCGAGACGACCGCGTTCTTCGATCCGGAAGTGACGGACCAGGAAGTGCTCGCCATCAATTTCGACGACAACGGCATCGTGCAGAATATGCGCGTCTACGGCCAGGAGGACGGTCGCACCATCGCCTATGTCGACCGCACCACGCCGACCGAAGGCAATGAGCTCACGATCATCCAGCAGCTGCTCGGCAATCTTGGCCGCTTCAACCCCGAGGGCGACGAGCGGTAACAGCTACGTCCCGCAGCGGGCTGCAAAACAAACAACCCCCGGCACGAAGCCGGGGGGATTTTGCGTTGCGCGATCGATCGCCGTTACGCCGCCAGCGCCGCCAGCAGCAGCAGCGCGACGATGTTGGTGATCTTGATCATCGGGTTGATGGCCGGACCCGCGGTGTCCTTGTAGGGATCGCCGACCGTATCGCCGGTCACCGCGGCCTTGTGGGCGTCGGAGCCCTTGCCGCCGTGGTTGCCGTCCTCGATGTACTTCTTCGCGTTGTCCCAGGCGCCGCCGCCGGAGGTCATCTGGATGGCGACGAACAGGCCGGTCACGATGGTGCCGAGCAGCATGGCGCCCAGCGCGGTGAAGGCTTCGCCCTGCCCGGCCGCGATGTTGACCACGACATAGAGCAGGATCGGCGCGAGGATCGGGAGCAGCGACGGCACGATCATCTCCTTGATCGCCGCCGTGGTCAGCATGGCCACCGCCTTGCCGTATTCCGGCTTGGCCGTGCCTTCCATGATGCCCTTGATCTCCTTGAACTGGCGCCGGACCTCGATCACCACCGAGCCGGCTGCACGGCCGACCGCCATCATGCCGAGGGCGCCGAACAGGAACGGCAGCGCGCCGCCGATGAACAGGCCGACCACGACGTACGGATTGTTCAGCTGGAACGAGACCGTGCCGGCGAGGTCCGGGAAGTAGTGCTTCAGATCCTCGGTGTAGGCCGCGAACAGCACCAGGGCCGCCAACGCGGCGGAGCCGATGGCATAGCCCTTGGTCACCGCCTTGGTGGTGTTGCCGACGGCGTCCAGCGCGTCGGTGACCTTGCGGACTTCCTTCGGGAGACCCGACATCTCGGCAATGCCGCCGGCATTGTCCGTGACCGGACCGTACGCATCGAGCGCGACAACGATGCCGGCCAGCGACAGCATGCTGGTGGCGGCGATCGCGATGCCATAGAGGCCGCCCAGCGTGTATGCCGCGATGATGGCGACACAGATCACGACAACCGGCAGGGCCGTCGCTTCCATCGAAACCGCGAGGCCCTGGATGATGTTGGTGCCGTGACCGGTGGTCGCCGCCTGCGCGACACTGCGCACCGGGCGATAGGCCGTCGACGTATAGTATTCGGTGATCCACACCAGCAAGCCGGTGACCGCGAGGCCGATGGCCGCGCACCAGAACAGGCTGCCAGCGGTGAGCGTCACGTTGGTGCCGGTGAAGATCATGTCGAAGCCGAACACCAGATGCGTGAGCACGGCAATGAGCGCGATGGAGATCACGCCGGTGGCGATCAGGCCCTTGTAGAGCGCGCCCATGATGTTCTGGCTGGCGCCGAGGCGCACGAAGAACATGCCGATGACCGAGCTGACCACGCCAACGCCGCAGATCAGCAGCGGATAGAGCATCAACTGTTCC
>DATFDU010000309.1:0-14422 GCA_035251915.1 Dongiaceae bacterium
TCCACGGCCTGCCAAGCGGGTTCGAGGCGACGCGCTACCATTCGCTGACCGTCGAGCGCGACAGCTGGCCCAAGGATCTCGAGATCACGGCGGAGACCGAGGACGGCATCGTCATGGGCCTGCAGCACAAGACGCTGCCGCTGGCCGGCGTGCAGTTCCATCCCGAGAGCATCGCGACCGAGCACGGCCACAAGCTGCTCGCCAACTTCCTGCGCGGCGCCGGGTGCAACCTTTCCGATTCGCACGTGCTGCAATGAGCGCGCCCCTGGCAACGCCACTCGCCTCCACGGCGGTCACCGACCTCAAGGGCTTCATCGGGCTCGCGGCGCAGGGCCGCTCGCTGACCCGCGCCCAGGCGGAGCTGGCGTTCACCATCATGATGTCGGGCGAGGCGACGCCGGCGCAGATGGGCGGCCTGCTGATGGCGATGCGGGTGCGCGGCGAGACCATCGACGAGATCACCGGGGCCGTCACCGCGATGCGCGAGAAGATGCTGCGCATCTCCGCCGTGCCCGGCGCCATCGACGTGTGCGGCACCGGCGGCGACCAGGCCGGCACGCTCAATATCTCCACCGCCGTCGCCTTCGTGTGCGCGGCCTGCAACGTCCCGGTCGCCAAGCACGGCAACCGCGCGGCTTCCTCCAAGAGCGGCGCAGCCGACGTGCTCGCCGCCCTCGGCGTCAACATCGACGCCGATCTCGAGACCATCCAGCGCGCGCTGGCCGAAGTCGGCACCACCTTCATGTGGGCGCAGAAGCACCATAGCGCGATGCGCCATGTCGGCCCGACCCGCGTCGAGCTCGGCACCCGCACCATCTTCAACATCATGGGCCCGCTGTCGAACCCCGCCGGGGTGAAGCGCCAGCTGCTCGGCGTGTTCGCGGAGCAGTGGCTGGAGCCGATCGCCCGGGTGCTGAAGAATCTCGGCACCGAGCATGCCTGGGTGGTGCATGGCGGCGACGGCCTGGACGAGATCACCACCACCACCGTCACCCATGTCTGCGAGCTGAAGAACGGCAACATCCGCCGCTTCGAGGTATCGCCGACCGACTACGGCATCCGGATCGGGGCCGCGGCCGAGCTGCAGGGCGCCGATCCCGCGCACAACGCCCAGGCGATCCGCGAGCTGTTCGATGGCGCCGTCGGCCCCTACCGCGACATCGTGCTGATGAACGCCGCCGCCGCCCTGGTGGTGGCGGACGCGGCCAAGGACCTGAAGCAGGGCATCGCGATGGCGGCGGAGGCCATCGACTTCGCCAAGGCGCGCAAGGTGCTCGAGGACTTGATCCGCGTCACCAACGAGCCGAAGGCGGCGGAACAGTGACCGACGTCCTCGCCAAGATCTGCGCCGACAAGCGCCAGCATGTCGCCGAGCGCAAGGCGGCCCGCCCTCTGTCAGAGGTGCGCGCGGCGGCAGAAGCGCGCAACCGTACCGACCCGCCGCGCGGCTTCCGCGCCCGGCTGGAGCGGGAGGTCCGCTCCGGCCGCTTCGGCCTGATCGCGGAGATCAAGCGCGCCTCGCCTTCCAAGGGCCTGATCCGCACCGACTTCGATCCGCCGTCCCTCGCCCGCGCCTATGAGGCGGGCGGCGCGACCTGCCTGTCCGTGCTGACCGACGCGCCGTACTTCCAGGGCGAAGACGCGTTCCTGGAGCAGGCGCGCGGCGCAGTCCGGCTGCCGGCGCTGCGCAAGGATTTCATGCTTGATCCCTACCAGGTGTTCGAGGCCCGCGCGATCGGCGCCGATTGCATCCTGCTGATCATGGCGGCCCTGGAGGATGCGGAAGCAGCGGAGCTGGAATCCCTCGCCTTCGATCTCGGCATGGACGTGCTGGTGGAAGTGCACGATGCGCCAGAGCTGGCGCGGGCATTGCGCCTGGGCTCGAATCTCATCGGCATAAATAACCGCAATCTCAAGACTTTGCAGGTCGACCTTGCAGTGACAGAGCAGCTCGCGCCGATGGTGCCGAAGGACCGCGTGCTGGTGGCCGAGAGCGGCCTCTACGCGACCGCCGACCTCGAGCGCATGCATCGCGTCGGCGCCTCCATCTTCCTGGTCGGCGAATCCCTGATGCGGCAGGCCGACGTGACGGACGCGACCCGCACCCTGCTGGGACGGCACGCGCCGGCCGCGGCGGCCGAGTAGTCATGGCCGGCTTCACGCATTTCGACAAAGAGGGCAAGGCCCGGATGGTCGATGTCTCCGACAAGGCGGAGACCGAGCGCGTCGCGACCGCCAAGGGCTCCGTGATCATGCAGCCCGCCACCCTCGCTCTGATCAAGGACGGCGGTGTGAAGAAGGGCGAGGTGCTGAGCGTGGCGCGCCTTGCCGGCATCATGGGCGCGAAGAAGACGCCGGAACTGATCCCGCTCTGCCATCCCCTCGCGCTCACCTCGGTGCAGGTCGATCTGACCCTGGACGAGGCGCGCAACGCCGTCGACATCACCGCGACCTGCAAGCTGACGGGGAAGACCGGCGTCGAAATGGAGGCGTTGACCGCCGTCTCAGTCGCCGCCCTCACCGTCTACGACATGTGCAAGGCGGTGGACAAGGGAATGCAGATCGTCGACATCCGCCTCACCCACAAGAGCGGCGGCAAGTCCGGCACCTTCGAGCGCGATTAGGAGGTGAGTATGTCGAGCGCTGCTCCATACTGTCCCGCCAAGCCTTGCCATGACGGAGTGTTTGGAGTTTTGGTGCCGTAGATGCTGTCCGTCGAAGAAGCCATCCAGCGCATCGAGCGCGCCTTCTCGCCGTTGGGCGCGGAGATGGTCTCGCTCGACCAGGGGCTGGGCCGCGTGCTGGCCGAGGCCCTGGAGGCGCGGCTGACCCAGCCGCCGGCCGATGTGTCCGCGATGGACGGCTATGCGGTCCGCGCGGCCGACGTCGAGATCTTGCCGGCCAGGCTCAAGATCGTGCAGCGCATTGCCGCCGGCCAGCCGCCGAGCGGGCCGATCGGTGCGGGCGAAGCGGCGCGCATCTTCACCGGCGCGCAGGTGCCGCCCGGCGCCGACACCATCGTCATCCAGGAGAATTGCGACGCGGCCGACGGGCACGTGACGGTGCGCGAAGGCAACCGCGACCCCGGCCAGCACATCCGCAAAGCCGGCCTCGATTTCCGTGCCGGCGACATCGGCATCCATTCCGGCCGGCGCCTCACCGCGCGCGACATCAGCCTGGCCGCCGCCATGAACCGGCCGTGGCTGAAAGTGACGCGGCGGCCGCGCATCGCCCTGCTCTCCACCGGCGACGAGCTGGTCAATCCCGGCGATCCGGTCGGGCCGGCGCAGATCATCGGCAGCAACGGCATCGGCCTCGCCGCTCTGGTGCGCACGTTTGGCGGCGAGCCGGTCAATCTCGGCATCGCGCGCGACACGCTCGAAGACCTCGACCGCGCCATCGAAGCCGCCCTCGGCTTCGATATGCTGGTGACCTCCGGCGGCGCTTCGGTCGGCGAGCACGACCTGGTGCAGACCGCGCTCGCCGAGCGCGGCATGCAGCTCGACTTCTGGAAGATCGCGATGCGCCCGGGCAAGCCGCTGATGTTCGGCTCGCTCGGTACGCTGAAGGTGCTCGGCGTGCCGGGCAACCCGGTCTCCACCATCGTTACCGCGCTCTTGTTCCTGAAGCCCGCGATCGAGCGCATGCTGGGCTTGAGCGGCGTCGAGACGGCGCGCGAGATCGCGCTGCTGGGCAAGGACATGCCGGCGAACGACACGCGTCAGGACTACGTCCGCGCCCGCCTCGTCACCAACGCGGAGGGCCAGCGCGTGGCAACGCCGTTCGCGCCGCAGGACAGTTCGATGCTCTCGCTGATCGCCCGCGCCGACTGCCTGATCGTGCGCAAGCCGCATGCGCCGGAAGCCAAGGCCGGCGAAGGAGTCGACGTCATTCCGCTGAGCGGCGGATGCTGGTCGGTCTAGGATGCGTGGCCTGACCTGCGCCGTGTTCGTTGTCCTGCTCGGCACGAGCCACGGCGCCGACGCCGCCGAAGCATGGACACTGGACAGCCAGACCGATGCCAATGGAAAGGTTTGCTCCCTCTCGCGCATGGACGATGGGCGTCCCTTCTCCATAACGCTCGCCTTCGTGCCTGATACCAGGGACCAGGCCGTGGTTCGCCTGTCGTTCAACGAACCCAAGCTCATGCAAGGCGCCAAGAAGGCGTTGGCCACGTTGGAGTTCGACAACGGCGCGAGCCAAAGTCATCGAGTCGAGTTGGCACCGAGTGGCACAATCCAGATTCCGATCGTCGCTCTGGGGGTCGAAGATGTGCTGCAGACATTCTCGCAGTCTGAGAATCTGACCGTGGCGACGCGTTTCGGATCGACGTCGTTCAGCCTTGCGGGGATCGCCGATCGGCTCCCCGCCCTGCGCGACTGCGCCGGCGGCTAGGTTCGGGACGCAAGCCGCGCAACCTGAGCTACCTCCTGCCTCAAAAAGCGTCGGCAACCACCTCGAACGGCTGAAAAATCGGCGTGGTTCGGCCTTGCCTGCCATGCCTCGAGTGCGGCAGACTGCGCGCCGCTGCGCAGGTTAGAACGCAGGCTGGAGCGGGGCGGGCAAGATGAGCGTATGGCGCGGACTAATGCGCCGGCCGGTGGCGGTGGTCGGTCTGGTGATCGCTGTCGCCTTCGTCCTGGTTGCGCTCGCCGCCCCTGCGATCTCCCCGTATTCTCCACAGGAACAGTTCTTCGACGGCCTGACCCTCGAGGGGGCGCCGCTTCCTCCCAATGAGCGCTTCTGGCTCGGCACCGACCTGCTGGGACGCGATCTGCTGTCACGCATGGTCTACGGCGCGCGCACCTCGCTGGTCGTGGGGTTGGTTGCAAACGGCATTGCGCTGTTGGCGGGAACGCTGATCGGCCTGACCGCCGGGTTCTTGCGCGGCCCGATCGGCAGCATCCTCATGCGTTCCACCGACCTGATGATGGCATTCCCTGCCCTGATCCTCGCGATCGTGATCGCGGCGCTGGTTGGCCCGAACCTCAAGAACGTCATCCTCGTGATTGCTCTGGTGAACACAGGGCCGGTCGCGCGCGTGGTCTTTGCCGAAACCAGCTCTCTTGCCGAGCGCGAGTTCATCGCCGCCGAACGCGCCATTGGCGCCGGCACCGCGCGCATCCTGTTCCGGCATATCCTGCCGCACTTGCTGCCCATCATCATCGTCTGGGGGACGCTCGGGATCTCCACGACGGTGCTGTTCGAGGCGATCCTCTCCTATCTCGGCGTGGGTGTTCAGCCGCCGGAACCAAGCTGGGGCAACATCGTCTATGATGGCCAATCCTACTTCCAGTCGGCGCCGTGGCTGGTGTTCTTCCCCGGCTTTGCAGTCGCGCTGCTCGCCCTGTCGGTGAATCTGGTCGGTGACGCGCTGCGCGATCTCCTTGACCCGACCTTGCGGGGTCGCCACTGATGCCGGCTTATCTCGCCCGACGCCTGGTACAAGCGGCACTGATCCTGCTCGGCGTCGCGGCGATCACCTATTTTCTGCTCTACATGCTGCCCGCCGACCCCGCGCGCATGGTGGCCGGCCGCTCCGCGACCAAGGAGCAGGTCGACCTGGTTCGCATGCAGCTCGGCCTCAACCAGCCGATCTGGGAGCAGTTCGGAAGCTATCTCTGGAAGCTTCTGCAAGGCGACCTTGGCCGCTCTTATCTCCAGCGCACGCAGGTTACCGAACTGCTGGCAGCGCGCCTGCCTGCGTCGCTGTTGTTGATGGTCGGCGCCATCTTCTGCGAGCTGGCGATCGGCCTGACGCTCGGCACGATCGCCGGACTGCGGAGGGCCACCGGCGTCGACCACACGTTGATGGTGGTCGCCCTGGTCTTCATTTCCACGCCGCAATTCGTGATCGCGCTCAGCATGATCTACGTGTTCGCCTATTGGCTCGGCTGGTTCCCGATCGGCGGCTACGGCGAGTTCAGGCATCTGGTGTTGCCGGCGCTCACCCTGGGGCTGCTGGGCGGCGGCTGGTATGCGCGGGTCACCCGCTCCAGCGTGATCGAGGTGCTGAGACAGGATTTTATCCGGACCGCGCGCGCCAAGGGGCTCGATCGCTGGCGGATTGTCTCGGTACACATCCTGCCAAACGCCGTCCTACCAATCATCGCAATGGTTGGGATCGACATCGGCTACTTCATGGGCAGCATCGTCGTGGTCGAATCCGTGTTCGGCTGGCCTGGTATCGGACAGTTGACCTGGCAGGCCATCCAGCAAATCGACATTCCGATCATCATGGGAGTAACCTTGCTGTCAGCCTGCGCGATCATTCTGGGGAACCTGCTGGCCGACCTCGTGGCGCCCCTGATCGATCCCAGGATCAAGCTGCGATAACACGGCAGAAAACAAACCTTAGGGGAGACTTTCGCATGAAACGCTTGCTCGCATCCGTCTCGATCGCCGCGATGATGATCGCGGCCGCGCCTGCCTTCGCCGAAGTGAAGCAGGGCGGCGAGATGACCGTGACCTTCAAGGACGATCTCATCACCCTCGATCCCGCGATCGGCTACGACTGGAAGAACTGGTCGGTGATCAAGAGCGTGTTCGACGGGCTGATGGACTACAAGCCCGGGACGACCGAGCTGGTGCCCGACCTCGCGGAAAGCTACGAGGTCTCCGATGACGGACTCACCTACACATTCAAGCTGCGACAGGGGGTGAAGTTCCACAATGGCCGCGAGATGACGGCGGCGGACGTCAAGTATTCGCTCGAGCGCGCCTGCAATCCGGCGACCCAGTCGCCCGGCGCCGGCTACTACGGCGCGCTCAAAGGCTTCGACGATTTCCAAGGGGGCAAGGCGAAGGACCTCGCCGGCGTGCAGGCGGTCGACGATCACACGGTGAAGATCGAGCTGAGCCGGCCGGACTCGACGCTGCTGCACCTGATGGCGCTGAACTTCTCCTTCGTCGTGCCGAAGGAAGTGGTCGAGGCGGAAGGCCCGGACTTCGGTCACAAGCCGGTCGGCACCGGCGCCTTCAAGGTGGCGGAATGGACCAGCGGCCAGTCGATCGTGCTGGAGCGCAATGCCGATTACTTCAAGCAAGGCACGCCGAAGCTCGACAAGATCACCTTCCAGATCGGCCAGGAGCCGGTCGTGAACCTGCTGCGCCTGCAGAAGGGTGAGATCGACATCCCGGGCGACGGCGTGCCGCCTGCCAAGTTCACCGAGGTGATGAATGATCCGAAATGGAAGGAGAACGTCATCGTCGCCGAGCAGCTGCAGACCGGCTACGTGACGATGAACGTCAACATCAAGCCGTTCGACAACGTCGCCGTGCGCCAGGCCGTCAACATGGCGATCAACAAGGACCGCATCGTCCAGATCATCAACAACCGCGCGGTGCCGGCGAACCAGCCGTTGCCGCCCGCCATGCCGGGCTATGACAAGAGCTTCAAGGGCTACACCTACGACGTCGAAGGCGCCAAGGCGAAGCTGAAGGAGGCGGGGCTCGAAGGCGGCTTCGAGACCGACCTCTATGTCGCCAACACCGATCCGCAGCCGCGCATCGCCCAGGCGATCCAGCAGGACCTCGCCGCCATCGGCATCAAGGCCAATCTCCAGAACCTGGACCAGGGCAACGTCATCGCCGCCGGCGGCAAGAAGGACGGCGCGCCGATGATCTGGTCGGGCGGCATGGCCTGGATCGCCGATTTCCCGGATCCCAGCAACTTCTACACCGTGATCCTCGGCTGCGGCGGCGCGGTCGAAGGCGGCTGGAACTGGGCGTGGTACTGCAACGAGGATCTCGACAAGCGTGCCGAGGAGGCGAATGCCATGACGAACCCGGCCGATGCGGACAAGCGCGCCGCGGCGTGGGGCAAGATCTTCACCGATCTGATGGCGGACGCGCCCTGGGCGCCGGTCTTCAACGAGAAGGCCTACGTCATCCACTCCGCCCGGATCGCCGGGCCGGAAGGCATCTTCGCCGATCCGATCCACATCCCGGTCAACTACGACGAGGTCTACGCTACTGACGCGCAATGATGCGATGCGGGCGGGATGCCGGGTCCAATTCCGGGGCCTTGATCAGGTATCCCGCCCGCCCATAACCAAAGAAGCAGGGAGATTTCGATGTCTCGCTATTGGATGCCCTTGATGGCAGGCCTGATGCTCGCCTCGCCACTCGCGCTTGCTGACGAACCGAAGCGCGGCGGCGAGGTCACGGTCCTCTACAAGGACGATTTCGATTCCATGGACCCCGCCATCGGCTACACCGTGCAGAGCTGGAGCCCGATCAAGGCGGTGTTCGACGGGCTGATGGACTACAAGCCCGGAACCAGCGAGCTGGTGCCGGATCTGGCGGAAGGCTACGAGATCTCGTCCGACGGCAAGACCTATACCTTCAAGCTGCGCCAGGGCGTCAAGTTCCACAACGGCCGGGAGCTGACGGCGGCCGACATCAAGTATTCGATCGAGCGCGTCTGCAACGCCAAGACTCAGTCGCCGGGCGCGAGCTTCTTCACCGGCATCATCGGCTGCCAGGACATGCTGGACGGCAAGGCCACGGAGATGTCCGGGATCACCACGCCGGATGACTCGACGGTGGTGTTCCAGCTGAACGAACCCAACGCCACCATGCTGCATGTCTTCGCGCTCAACTTCTCCTTCGCCGTGCCGAAGGAAGTGGCAGAGAAGTTCGGCCCGGACTTCACCCACAATGCGGTCGGCACCGGCGCCTACAAAATGACGGCGTACAATCCCGGCCAGCAGATCGTCCTGGAGCGCAATCCGGACTGGAACAAGGATGGCCGGCCCTACGTCGACAAGTTCATCCTGCAGTTCGGGCTGGAGCCGGTGACGGCGGTGCTGCGCATCGAGAAGAACGAGGCGGACATCCTGGGCGAGATCTTCCCGCCCGCGAAATACGCCGAGGTGTCGCAGAATCCCGCGCTGAAGGACCGCTTCGTCACGGCGAGCCAGCTCAACACCAACTACATGACCATGAACTTCAACATCAAGCCGTTCGACGACATCCGCGTGCGGCGCGCCGTCAACATGGCGATCAACAAGCAGCGCCTGGTGCAGGTGCTGAACAACCGCGGCACGGTGACAGGCCAGATCCTGCCGCCGGCGATGGGCGGCTTTGATGCCAAGTACCAGGGTTATCCCTACAATCCGGACAAGGCCAAGGCGCTGCTGAAGGAAGCGGGCCAGGGCGACGGCTTCACGACCGAGCTCTATTTCCAGAACGTCGATCCGTGGCCCCGCATGGCGCAATCGATCCAGCAGGACCTGGCGGCCATCGGGATCAAGGCGGAGCTGCGCGGCCTCGATCTCGCGGCCTTCATCGGCACGGCGAGCAAGACCGATGCCGCGCCCATGACACTGACCGAGTGGTATGCCGATTTCCCCGATCCGAGCAATTTCTATGCTCCGATCCTCAGCTGCGGCGCGGCGGTGGAAGGCGGCTATAACTGGTCGTTCTATTGCAACAAGGATATCGAGGCCCGCACCAAGGCGGCGGACGCCATCACCGATCCGGCGCGCGCACGGGAGCGGCTCGATACCTGGAGCAAGATCATGGCGGACATCATGGACAAGGACGCTGCCTGGGTGCCGCTGTTCAATCCGAACCGCTACTCGCTGCGGTCCGAGCGGCTCAAGGGCGATGTCAGCCTGTTCAGCGACATCATCGCCCAGCCCTTCTCGTTCGACGCGGTCTGGGTCGAGTAGCTCAAATCAAGAGGTGACGTGATGCGCCACAACCATCCCCACGGGCCGGTTCATTCCATCCACAGCCAGCAGCATCATATCGGCTGGAACAACGCGTTCCCGCCGGTCGCCAAGGCGGCCCCTGGCGACGTGCTGGAGTTCGACTGCCTGGATCCGTCCTGCGGCCAGATCACGCCGGACTGGAAATCGGCCGACCTGGCGCGGCTGGATTTCGGGCGCATCAACCCGACGCTCGGCCCGATCGAGATCGATGGCGCCGAGCCGGGCGATGCCCTGCGCATCACCCTTCTCGGCTTCCAGAACAGCGGCTGGGGCTGGACCGCCAACATCCCGGGCTTCGGCCTGCTCGCAGACCAGTTCAAGGAACCCGCGCTGCACATCTGGAAATACGACGCCAGCTTCAGCCAGCCCGCCATGTTCGGCGGGCTGGCCGCGGTGCCGCTGAAGCCGTTCTGCGGCACCATCGGCGTGGCGCCGGCGGAAGCGGGCTTGCATTCGGTCGTGCCGCCCCGGCGCGTCGGCGGCAACATGGACATCCGCGACATCTCCATCGGCGCCGAGCTGTTCCTGCCGATCGAAGTGAAGGGCGCCTTGTTCTCCATCGGCGACCCGCACGCCGCGCAAGGCGACGGCGAGGTTTGCGGCACCGCCATCGAAAGCCAGCACAAGGTGAGCCTGAAGCTCGACATCGTGAAGGGCGCCAACCTGAAGATGCCGCGCTTCCGCACGCCCGGCCCGGTCTCGCGCCACCTCGACGAGAAGGGCTACGACGTGACGACCGGCATCGGGCCGGACCTGTTCGCCGGCGCGCGTGATGCCGTCAGCGGCATGATCGACCTGCTGACCAGGCGGCACAACATTTCCGCGGTCGAAGCCTACATGCTGTGCTCGGTCTGCGCCGACCTCCGGATCAGCGAGATCGTCGACATGCCGAACTGGGTGGTCAGCCTCTACTTCCCGCGCGTGGTGCTGGATTGAGCCTTCTCAAGCTGGACGGCCTGCGCGTCGCCTTCGCAACGCCGGCGGGCGCCGCCACGGTCGTCGACGGGCTGAGCTTCGCGCTCGATGCCGGCGAGACGCTGTGCATCGCCGGCGAGTCCGGCTCCGGCAAATCCGTGACCGCGCTATCGCTGATGGGCCTGCTGCCCAAGCCGGGCGGGCGGATCACCGCCGGCACTGCGCTGTTCCAGGGCCGCGACCTGTTCAAGCTCTCCGAGCCGGAGATGCAGGACATCCGCGGCGACGATATCGCCATGATCTGCCAGGAGCCGATGACCAGCCTCAATCCGGTGCTGTCGATCGGCACGCAGATGATCGAAGGCCTGCGCCAGCACAAGGGCTTGAACGAATCCGAAGCGGAGCAACGCGCCGTCGCGGTGCTGGACTCCGTGCGCATCCCCGAAGCGCGGCGGCGCATGAAGCAGTATCCGCACGAGCTCTCCGGCGGCATGCGCCAGCGCGTGATGATCGCGATGGCGATGTCGTGCGATCCCAAGATCCTGATCGCCGACGAGCCGACCACCGCCCTCGACGTCACCATCCAGGCGCAGATCCTGGAGCTGATGAGCGACCTGCAGAAGCAGACCGGGACCGCCATCATCCTCATCACCCACGACATGGGCGTGGTGGCGGAGATGGCCGACCGCGTCATTGTCATGCGCCACGGCAGGATGGTGGAGCAAGGCAGCGCCAGGTCGGTCTTCGCAGCGCCGCAGGCTGACTATACCAAGGCGTTGCTGGCGGCGGTGCCGAAGTTCGCCAACGGCCGGAACGCGCCGGGCAACGGCACGAAGCCGGAGCCGATCCTCAGCGTGCGCGACCTGATCGTGCGGTTCGACGTGAAGGGCGGCTTTTTCCATCGCACCAGGCAGCGCGTGCATGCCGTTGAGAAGATCTCGTTCGATCTGGCGCCAGGCGAGACCCTCGCGCTGGTCGGCGAAAGCGGCTGCGGCAAGTCGACCACCGCCCGCGCGATCATGCAGCTCTCGCCCTTCACCGGCTCGGTGAAAATTGCGGGGAAGGAGACCGCCGGCCTCGCTGGCGACGCCCAGCGCGCCCTGCGCCGCGACGTGCAGATGATCTTCCAGGACCCGCACGCCTCGCTCGACCCGCGCATGAGCGTCGGCGACCTGGTGGGCGAGCCGCTGGTGATACACGGCCTGGCCAAAGGCAAGGCGCTGAGCGATCGCGTCGCCGACCTGTTCCAGCGCGTCGGACTGTCGCCCGACCACATGACGCGCTTCCCGCACGAATTCTCCGGCGGCCAGCGCCAGCGCATCTGCATCGCCCGCGCCCTCAGCCTCAACCCCAGGATCATCATCGCCGACGAATGCGTCTCCGCGCTTGACGTCTCGATCCAGGCGCAGATCCTGGACCTGCTGAAGAAGCTGCGCGCGGAGCTTGGCCTCTCCTACCTCTTCATCTCGCACGACATGGCGGTGGTGGAGCAGATCAGCCACCGGGTCGCGGTGATGTATCTCGGCCAGATCGTCGAAACCGGGCCAACCAAGGACGTGCTCGGCAACCCGCAGCACCCGTATACGAAGAAGCTGCTGGCCGCCGTGCCGATCCCCGACCCCGCGCGCCGCGGCCTTGCGCGCCGCCGCTTGGAGGGCGAAGTGCCGAGCCCGTTCCGGCCCGTGGATTATGTGCCGACGTTCGTGGACTACCGCGATTTGGGCGGCGGGCACCTGGTGGCAACTGCCTGAACACCCCTTACTGTCATCCCGGCCGAGCGCCACACGGGTACAGGGACCCATGCGACCTATCCGAGTCACGGAACCGCCGCATGGGTCCCGGCTCTGCGCCGCTGCGCGGCTTGGCCGGGATGACAAAAAGAGAATGTGACGGCGAACTACACCACGAACTTCAACGCTCGCATCACCTCGAAATAATCGCTGGTCTCGAACCGGATGGTGCGTTCGCCGATGTGCTTGCAGCCCGGGTACCAGGATGACTTGTACGCCTTGACCGGATTGTTGAACTCGATCTCGAGCGTGAAGCGCTCGGGCAGCGGCAGCAGGCATTTCTTGAGGTCGCCCTGCAGCGCCTGCTGAACGCCCTCGCGGATCTGCGCGCAGGCGGCCTTGGGCGCGAGGCTGACGGTCGAGGGGCCGATGCCCTCGCTCACCGCAACGGCGGTGATGTTGGGGTTGGTCTCCTTGATGTCGGTGCAGAGCTGCCAGTCGCCGGAGACGAACACCACCGGCACGCCGACCGTGGCGGCGGCATAGGCGTGCAGCAGGAATTCCGAGGTCGCCACGCCGTTGATGCGCATGCGCATGACCTCACCCGTCAGCGTGTGCGCCAAGGGATTGGTCTCATCGCCCGCCTTGGAGTGATAGCCGATGAACAGCGCTGCATCGAAGCTCTTGTCCAGCTCCTGCACCATGCTCATGGGATGGCCGCTCCAGCCGCGGATCAGCCGCACATTCTCCGGCAGGTCGGCCTGCAGGATGTTGCGCCCGGTTGCGTGCGCGTCCTTGATCAGGATCTCCTTGGCCCCCGCCGCGTTGGCGCCGTCGCACGCCGCCAATACCTCGCGCGTCATTTGCTGGCGATGCTCGGGATAGTCGGCGTGCGCCTTGCGCGCTTCGTCCCAGTTGGTGATGCCGGCGGTGCCCTCGATGTCGGCGCTGATGAAGACCTTCATGCCACTCCTCGCAATTCGAACGCGCGCCACTCTAGCCATTCCATCATGCACGCGCTACCGTCGCGGCCTCGGTCAGGAGCAGGAGCCATCATGGGCAAGACGGAACTATGGCAGTGGGATGCGGTCGATCTGGCGAAGGCGATCCGCCTGAGAAAAATTTCCAGCCATGAGGCCACCAAGGCGTGCCTGGATCGCCTCGACGCCGTGAACCCGAAGCTCAACGCCATCACGTTCCAGATCGCCGAGCAGGCGCTGCGCGATGCCGCGGCCGCCGATGCCGCAGTGAAGGCCGGCGAGGCGCTCGGCCCGCTGCACGGCGTGCCGGTCAGCACCAAGGAGAATATCGACCAGAAGGACCTGCCGACGCCCAACGGCGTGGTCGCCTACAAGGACGTGATCGCGCCGGCCGACTCGCCGGTGGTCGCCAACTGGCGCAAGGCGGGAGCCGTCTTCATTGGCCGCACCCATGCGCCGGCCTACTCCCTGCGCTGGGACACCGACAACGCGCTGCGCGGCCGCACCTACAACCCGTGGGCCAAGGCGCGCACGCCGGGCGGTTCCTCCGGCGGCGCCGGCGCGGCGGTCGCCGCCGGCATCGGGCCGATCTCGCACGGCAACGACTATGGCGGCTCGATCCGCTATCCGGCCTATTGCTGCGGCGTCGCCGGCATCCGTCCCACCATGGGCCGCGTGCCCGCCTTCAATCCGTCCGCCTTGGCGGAACGGCCGCCGACCATCGCCCTCTTCGCGGTGCAGGGCCCGCTGGCCCGAAAGGTGAAGGACGTGCGCCTGGGGCTGGCCGCCATGAGCGGCCGCGACGCCCGCGACCCCTGGTGGGTGCCGGCGCAGCATCATGGGCGTGGGCCGCAGCGCCCGATCAAGGTCGGCCTGATCACCGAGGCGCCGGGCCTCTACGCCCACCCGCAGGTCGCCGCGGCGGTGCGCAAGGCCGGCGCCGCGCTGGCCGACGCCGGCTATATCGTGGACGAGGTCACGCCGCCGTCGATCCAGGCCGCGGTCGAGCTGTGGGTGAAGCTGGTTGCCGCCGACATCCGCGAACTGCTGTGGGAGACCATCGCCGCCAACGCCGATC
>DATFDU010000310.1:0-2072 GCA_035251915.1 Dongiaceae bacterium
CTGTTCCTGCCGGTTCCGGCGGCCATGACCCTGCACGCGATCACCCAGATGACCGCCAACGGCTGGCGGGCGGTCGTATGGCATCGGCATATCCTGTGGCGAATCCTGCCCGGCTACCTGGTGGGCAGCGCCTGCGTGTTCAGCCTGCTGGCGTGGGCGCAGTTCTCGCCGCCGAAGGCATGGGTCTACCTCTGCCTCGGCATCATGCCGTTCGTAGCGCAGCTGCTGCCGCGTGCGCATGCCCCGGACATCCGCCGGAAAGGCGCACCGATGCTGGTGGGCGCGCTGGTGATGGCGCTGCACGTGATGGCCGGCGTGTCGGGCGCCGTGCTGGACATGTTCTTCCTGCGCCGCGATCTCGACCGCCACCTGGTGGTCGCCACCAAGGCCATGACCCAGAGCCTCGGCCATGGCATCAAGTTCGTCTACTTCACCCTTGTGGTGGTGGCGCCGCTGCAGGCGGAGCCGGCCACGATCGCGCGGGCGCTCGAGGTGCCGCTGTGGGTCTATGTCATGGCAGCCGGCCTCGCCATCTGCGGCACCACCCTGGCGAAGCCGGTGCTGCACCGCTTCAGCAACGAGGCGTTCCAGCTATGGTCGCGCCGCCTGGTGCTGGGCATCGGCGGCATCTACCTGGTGCAAGGCGGCGTCGCCCTCGCGCATTAACGCCGCAGTAACGTGTCTTTGCTCACATCCGATGCGCGCCGGCCATGACAAACAGCGGCGCGCGGCCTATCCTCCGGCATCGAGTCGCAATCTGGATTCCTGGGTATGAGCATGCGGACACGCGATCTGCGAAAGCCGAGGCTGCGGTATTCCGTCGCCGTGACAATCGTCGGCGCAGTGATCGCGCTGGCGGGATGCGCCGCGCAGCCGGCGAAGACGCAGGGCAGCCCGACTGCGGGCGCTGCGCCGAGCGCGGAGCCGGTCGCGAGCAAGCCGATCGATTTCCACGCGCTCAATGAAACCACGTGCCCGGGCACCGCGGTCAGCTATCAGGAGTGGGTGGCAAAGTTCCAATCCTACGCCCTGAGCAAGGGCAAGCCGGACGCAGTCATCCAGACCGCTTTCGCCGGCGTAAAGGAGAACCCGGAGATCAGCGATCGCGCCTCCAAGCAACCGGAGTTCGTGACGCCGGTGTGGAGCTATCTGGATCGCGCGGTGTCGGACGAGCGTGTCACGCTCGGACAACAGAAGTATTTCGAGAACAAGGCGCTGCTGGCGGGCATCGATCACGATTACGGCGTGCCACCGGAAATCATCATGGGCATCTGGGGCATCGAGACGAACTTCGGCAGCAACTTCGGCGATGCCAACGTCTTCGAGGCGCTGACCAACCTCGGTTATCGCGCCAACCGTCAGACCTTCGCCTGTTCGGAGCTGCTCGCCGCGCTCGACATCGTCGCCAACAACAAAGTGCCGGCCTCGCGCATGGTCGGCTCCTGGGCCGGCGCGATGGGACATCCGCAGTTCCTGCCGTCCAACTACCTGACGCTGGCGGTGGACCGCGACGGGTCGGGGGCGCCGGACCTCTGGGACTCGGTGCCGGATGCGCTGGCTTCAGCTGCCAATCACCTGGTCGATGACGGCTGGCAGCGGAACCTGCCCTGGGGCCTCGAGGTGAAGCTGCCGGCGATGTTTCCGTATGGCGAGGCGGAGCTGGATCTGGTGCAGCCGATCGGCCGCTGGAAACAGCTGGGCGTCACGCGCATGGATGGATCGGCGCTGCCGGACTGGCCGGGCGGCACGTCGATCCTGGTGCTGGCGGGCCATCGCGGGCCGGCCTTCCTGATCACCGAGAACTTCAAGGTGATCCTCAAATACAACTACTCCACCTCCTATGCGTTGTCGGTCGCGCATCTTGGCGATCGCATCCTCGGTGGCCGACGCATCATCGGCAAATGGCCGGTGCAGGAGCAGCCTCTGAGCCTCGATGAGCGCAAGGAAGTGCAGACCCTGCTGCTGGCGCGCGGCTACGAGGTCGGCTCGGTCGACGGCGTGCTGGGCTTGAAGAGCCGCAAGGCGGCGCGCGGATTCCAGAAGGATCTGGGTTGGCCGCAGGACGGCTTCAT
>DATFDU010000311.1:0-9672 GCA_035251915.1 Dongiaceae bacterium
GAGCGCGCCGAGCAGCCAGGGCAGCGGCAGGTTGAGCAGGTAGAACAGCGCCCCGCCCGGGATGCCGAGCGCCAGGGTCATCAGCTTGGCGCGAGTCAGCTGCGCGGCGTGCATCCAGAAGCCCTGCACCAGATTCCCCTCCCCCGACACGGGGGAGGGCTAGGGAGGGGGAAGCCGCGTCTCCATTGGAGAGCGTCTTCGCTCGCTTCCCCCACCCCAACCCTCCCCCAGTTTGGGGGAGGGGGAACTGCGTTGGATGCGTCGGGAATTTGGTCGCGCCTCATCCCACTCACGCCTTCAGCCGCGCGAGCAGGCGGTCCATGAAGGCTTCGCACTGGGCGAGCTGGCTGATGGCGACGAACTCGTTGGGCTTGTGGGCCTGGTCGATGCTGCCCGGGCCGCAGACGATCGCGGGCATGCCGGCCTCCTGAATGAGGCCGGCCTCGGTGCCGAACGCGACCTTGACCGTCGCGTTGGCCTGGGCCAGCGCCTTGGCGAGCACCACGATCTCGGCATTCTCTGGCGTGTCGAGGCCAGGGAACGCGGAGATCTCCGACCAGGAGAAGCCAGCGTCCGGCGTGACCGCCTTCATCTCCGGCACCAGCGTCTCCGCGTAGGCGCGCACGTCATCGTACAGCGCCTCGGGATCGACGCCCGGCAGATAGCGGAACTCGAAATCGAAGCGGCAGTCCTTGGGCACGATGTTGAGCGCGGTGCCGCCCTGCACGATGCCGGTATGCACCGTGGTCCAGGGCACGTCGTACTCGTGATCGAACGGACCCTCCGCGGCAAGGCGCCGGCCTATCGACTTCAGATAGGTGATGACCTCCGCCGCGTATTCGATCGCGTTGACGCCCTTCGGCGTGAGCGAGGAGTGGCATTCGTGGCCGTGCACCTGGCAGCGCATGCTCTTCTTGCCCTTGTGCGCGGTGGTGACGCGCATCTCGGTCGGCTCGCCGATGATGACGCCCTTGGGCTTGATCGGCGCGTTCTTCAGCTTGGCGAGGGCGCCGCGCACGCCGAGGCAGCCGACCTCCTCGTCGTACGACAGCAGCAGATGCACGGGCGTCTTGAGATTGCCGCGCGCGAACGCCTCGACCCAGGTCAGCGCCACCGCCACGAAGCCCTTCATGTCGCAGGTGCCGCGGCCGTGCAGCAAGCCGTCCTTCTCGGTGATGATCCAGGGATCGCTCGACCAGTCCTGGCCGTCGATCGGCACCACGTCGGTGTGGCCGGAGAGGCAGATGCCCGGCCGGTCGGACGGGCCGATGGTGGCATAGAGGTTGGCCTTCTTGGCCGTAGCGTCCGGTACCAGTTCGCTGGCGATGCCGAACTGGTCCAGATGGTCGCGCACGAAATCGATGAGTTCGAGGTTGGAGTTCCGGCTGGTCGTATCCATCGAAACCAGACGGCGCAGCATGTCCATGCTGCGCGGATAATCGGCCACGATCCGCTTCCTGTTGACGTGAAAGGCGATTAACAATAGCGCCTGACCGAGCAATGACAAGCCGAACCAACCTGATGTTGCCGCTTGCTGATCTGGACCGACATCTGCCGGGCGTGCTGCTGAGCCGCGCCCCAGCCGGGCCCGCCCTGCCGCTGGTGTTCGATTCGCCCCACAGTGGACGCGACTATCCCGAGGATTTCGGCCATGCCGTGCCGGTCGACCTGCTGCGCCGCGCCGAGGACGCTTTCGTCGACGAGCTGATCGAGAGCGCGCCCAGTCATGGCGCGACCTTGCTCACAGCTTTGTTCCCAAGGTCCTACATCGATCCCAATCGGCACGAGCACGAGGTCGATCCGGAGATGCTGGGCGAGCCATGGCCGCATCCGGTGATGGCAAGCGAGAGGGCGGAAATGGGCCTGGGCCTGGTGCGGCGTCTGGTCAAGGGCAATGTCGACATCTATGACCGGCCGCTGCGCGTCGCGGAAATCTTGGCGCGCATCGAAGGGTTCCACAGGCCCTATGTCATGGAGCTTGCTCGGCTGATCGAGGCCGCGCACGAGACGCATGGCGTTGCCTGGCACGTGAACTGCCACTCCATGCGCTCGGCCGGGCGCAGGCGCGGCCGGAGCATGCCGCGCGCCGACATCGTGCTGGGCGACCGCGACGGCACCAGCTGCGGCGCCGCCTTCACGTCGTTCGTCGCAGACGTGGCGCGCGATCTCGGCTACCGGGTGGCGATCAACGATCCGTTCAAGGGCGCGGAGCTGGTCGCGCGCTTCGGCCGTCCGGACGAGGGGCGCCATTCGCTGCAGATCGAGATCAACCGCGCGCTCTACATGGACGAGAACCGCATCGAGAAGCGCGCCGACTTCGATCAGTTCAAGCAGGGCATGGACCGGCTGATCGGCGCCATTGCCGACTATGTGCGCGATAGAGACTAGGCAGACAGGAAACGCAAATGATTCACGTGCTCGCCATCATCACCGCAAAGCCCGGCCAACGCGGCGCGCTGTTGCACGCCTTCAAGGCGATCATGCCCACCGTGCATGCGGAGGCAGGGTGCATCGAGTACGGTCCCGTCGTCGACGTCGATGGCGCCGACCCGGCCTTCGGCTCCGACACCTTCGTCGTGGTCGAGAAGTGGGAAACCATGGCTGCGCTCCAGGCGCATGCGGCGGCGCCGCACATGAAAGTGTACGGCGAGAAGACCAAGGATCTGGTGGCAAAGCGCGCGGTGCATGTCCTCACCGACGTTTGAGCGGAGGAACGATGGCAAGAGCGAAGCCTATTCTCGGCCAACTGAATCTCGTGAGTGACGACCCCGCAGCGTCGGTCGCGTTCTATCGGCGATTGGGCGTGGATATCGCCGATGCCGCGATCTGGCGCACCGCAAGCGGAACGCATCACGTCAACGCGCGCAGCGGCGAAGTTGATTTCGAGCTGGACAGCACGGCCTTCGCCCAGGTCTGGAACGCGGGTTGGCGCGGCCGGCGCGATCTCAAGGGGCGCGTGGTGCTTGGATTTCGCGTGGTGTCGCGCGAAGCGGTCGATGAGGTCTACGCCGACTTGACCGCCGCCGGCTATGCCGGATTGCAGGCGCCGTACGATGCCTTCTGGGGTGCGCGCTACGCCATCGTCGAGGATCCCGACGGCATCGCGGTCGGCCTGATGAGCCCCATCTCGCCGGACTTCAAATCGGTGCCGCCGGAAATCTAGGCCTGGAACTGCTCGCGCAGGATGCGCTCTTCGAGATGATGCTCCGGGTCGAACAGCAGGGTCAGCTTGACGCTGCTGTCCTCGGTCACCGTCACGTCGCGCACGTCGCGGATCTCGCGGAAGTCGGCGGTGGCGCTGACCGGGCGCTTGTCGCGCTCGAGGATGCTGAAGCGTACTTCGGCGCGATGCGGCAGGATGGCGCCGCGCCAGCGCCGCGGCCGGAACGCGCTGATCGGCGTCAGGGCGAGCACGCCGGCGCCGAGCGGCAGGATCGGGCCGTGGGCGGAGAGGTTGTAGGCCGTGCTGCCGGCGGGCGTCGCCATGATGATGCCGTCGCAAATCAGCTCGGGCAGGCGCTCGACGTTGTCGATATGGATGCCGATCTTGGCCGCCTGCGCGGTCTGGCGCAGCAGCGAGACCTCGTTGAAGGCGAGCGCGCGCTCCTCGCGCCCGTTGCGGTCCCTCGCCAGCATCAGCAGCGGGTGGATGGTGCTGCGCCTGGCCTGGCTCAGGCGCCGCGGCAGGTCCTCGAGGTCGAAGCGGTTCATCAGGAACCCGACGGTGCCGCAATGCATGCCGAAGATCGGCTTCGGATCGTTGATGACGCGGTGCATCACCCGCAGCATGGTACCGTCGCCGCCCAGCACCACCATGATGTCCGCGTTCCGCCAGTCGACCGCGCCATAGCGCGCGACCAATGCGGTCTCAGCCTCCTTGGCCTCGGCGCTGTCGGCGGCGATGAAAGCGATCTTGGGCGCGGCCAAAGCGGACTCCCCTAAAGCGAGGGCCGGAGTATACTGACCCGGTCCGCGCCCGGGAAGCGCGGCGTTGCAGGGGGGATTGCATGGGTTTGCGCGGAATTGCGATGGCCGGCGCCGTTCTGATCGGCGCTTCCTTATTTGCACAGAGCGTTCATGCTCAGGACAACAGCAGCGAGGACGCCACGGCCCAGCCGGCCGCGATGACGCCGGAGAATCAGATCGAGGCCGACGAGGGCGACCATCACGAAGGCTACTACTACCCGAAGCCCGGCAGCTTCGAGCATTACCCGGCGCGGGTCTACACGCTGCCGGAGAGCGACCGCGTGCGGCGCCAGGCGTTCATCATCGGCCTCACCAAGCAGCTGGTCGGCGGCCAATATGCGCCGAGCTACGCGGTCTTCGCCAAGGGCGATGTCTCCGACAAGCTGATCATCGTCGCGCTGGGTGACGGACAGCTCAACACCATCTATCGCGCGCGGGCGCTGCTCGCGACCTTCACCTCGGTCGCACGCTCGACCTCGTTCTTCCAGCAGAACACCCAGCCGGACGAATCGACCTTCCTCGACCTGCTGAAGCTGCTCGGATTCAAGCGGGTGACGGTCAGCGACGGCCGCGCCTTCGCGCATCAGATTGTTATCGACTGAGCGCCCGAGGGTGACGCCATATCAAGATGAGTTCAGGCGAGGAGCCGTTGGCGGAGCAAGCCCTCGAGCCAGTCGGCAAGGACCTGAAGCCGGCGAGAAAGGTGCTGCCGGTTTGGATAAAGCAAATTCATCGGCATGGGCGCGGCGCGATAATCGGGCATCACCGAGACAAGCTCGCCGGCGGCGAGATGCGCCTTTACGTCATAGGCGGGAATCTGGATCAATCCAAGGCCCGCCAGGCAGCAGGCGATGTAAGCCTCGGCGCTGTTGACCGTGACGCGACTGCGCATCGGCCGCGTCCTGACCTCTCCCCGATCGAGCCATTCCCACTCTTCCACCCGTCCGCTCGACGGCGAGGCATAGTTGACAGCCAGATGTGCGGCGAGGTCATCAGGGTGGCACGGCGTACCGTGGCGTTCCAGATAGGATGGGCTCGCGACGTTGATCAGTGGTAGATCGCCAATGGCGCGCTTTATCAGTCCGGAGCCACTCAGGTTTCCAACGCGCAACACACAATCGACGCGCTCCTCCACGAGGTCGACGGTCCGATCGGTGACGCCGAGATCGACGTCAATCTGGGGATAGCGCTCGAGGAAGTCCGGGAGCGCCGGCGCAATGATCAGGCGGCCGATCCGGCCGGGAACATCAATGCGGAGCTTGCCGCTCGGGCCGGTTCCGGTCCTTCGGAACAGGTTTTCCGCTTCCTCCACGTCCGCGATCACGCGCAGACAGCGTTCGTAGAAGGCGAGCCCATCCTGGGTCGGGGAGACCTTTCGCGTCGTGCGGTGGAGGAGACGCGCCCCGACGCGCGCTTCCAGGTCGATCACAGCGGCCGAGACCGACGAGCGAGGCAGTCCAAGCGTATCGGCGGCACGGGTAAAGCTCGTGCACTCGACGACACGAGCAAAGATCCGCAAGAGATCAATACGGTCCAAGGGGCGCCTGGCTCGCTGATTGTCCGCTAATTCTGACAAGTGCTGTCAGGAACGGCACCTTTATCCCGAAATTATAGACGATATCGTGCCGCTCAGATAGCGGCTGCCCAACGCGGCCGCCAGCTGAAACGGGAGGCAGAGCCATGACTGACCACAGCATCAACGGGAAGACGATACTGATCGCTGGCGGGGCGAAGAACCTCGGCGGATTGCTCGCGCGTGATCTCGCAAGGCACGGCGCAAGGGCAGTCGCGATCCATTACAACAGCGCAGCGGCCAAGAAGGACGCCGAGGAAACGCTCGGAGCGATCGAGGCGGCCGGCGCCAAGGCCGTCGCCCTTCGCGCCGATCTGACGACGGCGGGCGCCGTGGCAAAGCTGTTTTCCGACACCATGGCCGCGTTCGGCCGGCCGGACGTCGCCATCAACACGGTCGGCAAGGTGCTCAAGAAGCCCTTGGTGGAGATCACCGAAGCCGAATATGACGAGATGGCCGCGGTCAACTCGAAGGTCGCGTTCTTCTTCCTGAAAGAGGCTGGCAAGCACGTAAAGGACAACGGCAAGATCTGCACTCTGGTCACGTCTCTGCTCGGTGCCTATACACCGTTCTATGCGGCCTATGCCGGCACCAAGGCCCCGGTCGAGCATTTCACACGCGCTGCATCCAAGGAGTTCGGCGAGCGCGGCATCTCGGTGACCGCGATCGGGCCGGGCCCGATGGATACGCCGTTCTTCTATCCGGCCGAAGGCGCGGATGCGGTCGCGTATCACAGGACCGCGGCGGCGCTGTCGAAATTCTCGAAGACGGGCCTCACCGACATCGAGGATATCGTGCCCTTCATCCGCTTCCTGGTATCCGATGGCTGGTGGATGACCGGCCAGACGATCCTTGTGAACGGAGGCTATACAACCAAATGAACTGAATGGTTCACATTGCCTGAATGAGCCGCGCTACCCGCCCGTGACGCTCATATGGCGCTGCACGGCGGGGCCCTTGTGGCGGCGGTCGATGATGAAATCGTGGCCCTTGGGCTTGCGGCCGATGGCTTCGTCGATCGCGTCCATCAGCAGCGCGTCGTCTTGGCTGGCGCGCAGCGGCGCGCGCAGGTCGGCGGAGTCGTCCTGGCCGAGGCACATGTAGAGCATGCCGGTGCAGGTGAGGCGCACGCGGTTGCAGCTTTCACAGAAGTTGTGGGTGAGCGGCGTGATGAAGCCGACGCGCTGGCCCGTCTCCGCGATCCGCGCATAGCGGGCCGGGCCGCCGGTGCGGTAGTCGATGTCCTCGAGCGTGTAGCGGGTCTTCAGCTTGGCGCGCAGCAGGGAGATCGGCAGATACTGGTCGAGCCGCTGCTCGCCGCCGATATCGCCCATCGGCATCACCTCGATGAAGGTGAGGTCGTGGCCCTCGCGGCCGCACCAGTCGATCAGGTCGAACGCCTCATCGTCGTTCACGCCCTTGAGCGCGACGGTGTTGATCTTGACCTTGATGCCGGCGGCATTTGCGGCCTTGATGCCGTCGAGCACCGGGGCAAGCTTGCCCCAGCGCGTGATGGCGGTGAACTTGTCCGGATCGAGGGTGTCGATCGAGACGTTGACGCGCTTCACGCCGCATGCGGCGAGCTCCGTTGCATGCTTGCCGAGCTGGCTGCCGTTGGTCGTCAGCGTGAGCTCATCGAGTGCGCCGCTGTCGAGATGCCGCGACAGGCGCCGGATCAGCCACATCAGGTTCTTGCGCACCAGCGGCTCGCCGCCGGTCAGCCGCAGCTTGCGCACGCCCTTCGCCACGAACGCGCTGCACAGCCGGTCCATCTCCTCCAGCGACAGCAGCTCCGCCTTGGGCAGGAAGGTCATGTCCTCCGCCATGCAATAGACGCAGCGGAAGTCGCAGCGGTCGGTCACCGACACGCGCAGATAGGAGATGTGCCGCCCGAATGGATCGATCATGCCGTCACCGTTATATCCCGCTGAATATAGGGAGGGTAGCGGCGGATTTCCTCCTCAAAAAACGTAAGGATTCGATGCATTTGCGTCGAGGCGGCGGTTGCGCGACAGTCAGTCGAGGCAAGGAGGGCACATGCCGGGGAGCAAAATCGGTCCGATCGTCGGCGTGATCCTGGCGGGCGGCCGCGCCGAGCGCATGGGCGGCGGCGACAAGAGCCTGCATGAGATCGGCGGCAAGGCCATCCTGGCGCGGGTCATCGAGCGCGTGCGGCCGCAGGTGGATGCCCTGGTGTTGAACGCCAATGGCGATCCGGCGCGCTTCGCAGCCTTCGGTTTGCCGGTGGTGCCGGATTCGATCCCGGGCTTCGCCGGACCGCTGGCCGGGGTGCTGGCCGGCCTCGACTGGGTGGCCGCCAATCATCCGCAAGCGTACTATATCGTGACGGTGCCGGCGGACGGGCCGTTCGTGCCGCGCGACCTGGTGCGGCATCTGGCGGACACGCTGGCGACCGAGGATGCGGAGTTGGTGACGGCGGCGAGCGGGGCGCAGACCTATCCGGTTGTTGGCCTCTGGCCGGTGAAATTCCGCGCGGCGTTGCACGATGCGCTCACCAAGGAAGGCGTGCGCAAGATCGACGCCTGGACCAGGCATTTCCGCCGCGCAGTCGCGACCTTCCCGGCGGAGCCAGTCGATCCGTTCTTTAACGCCAATACGCCGGAGCAGCTGGCGGAAGCGGAGCGGTTGGCAGCGCTTCATCCCGACATCTGATCAATCGCTTTTAGCCCTCAACTCATGTAAGACCTCTTCACATGGGATGGTCGAAGGACGACGGGCCCGAGGCCCGCAAGGGCTACCACCACGGCAATCTGCGCGAGGCGCTGATCCGGGCGGCGCTCAATCTGATCGGCGAGAAGGGGCCGGCCGGCTTCACCTTCGCCGATGCCGCGCGGGCGGCGGGCGTCAGCTCCGCGGCGCCGTACCGTCACTTCCGCGACCGCGACGCCCTGATGGCGGACATCGCCAGGCGCGGCTTCGAGCTATTCCGCGATGCCCTGCAGAAGGCCTGGAACGACGGCAAGCCCAACCCCTATGTCGCGTTCGAAGCGACCGGGCGGGCCTATCTCGCCTTCGCCCGCAACGAGCCGGCGCACTATTCGGCGATGTTCGAGGCGGGCATCGCCCTGGATTCGGCGCCGGGCCTGCAGCAGGCGGCGGACGAGGCCTTTGCGGTGCTGCGCAGCGCGTCCGAGGCGCTCAGCGCCCACATGCCGAGGGATAGCCGGCCGCCGGCCATGATGATGAGCCTGCACATCTGGGCGCTGGCGCATGGGATCGCCTCGCTGTTCGCGCGCGGCGACGCGGGGCGGCGCAAGCTGCCGATGCCGGCGGAGGACCTGCTCGAAGCGGCGATCCTGGTTTATCTGCGCGGCCTCGGCCTCACCGGCGGCAAGTGACCGGTGGCAATTGGGTAACAGCGTCCTATTTCTAAGCCTGGGCGCTTGACAGAACGCCACCCTCCTGCCATCTATGTTAATGTAATAAACATTCACATCGCGCGAGAGGACACCACGATGGGCTTCGCTGCTCGAATGGACGACATGGGCAAGCCGGCCTGGATCGCCCTGCTGGTTCTGACCTTCATCATCGCGTGGCCGATCGGCCTCGCACTGTTGGCTTACTTGATATGGAGTGGACGCATGGGATGCGGAAGTCACGGCCGCTGGCACGGCCGACAGGAGCGCTGGCGGGAGCATTGGAAGCGCAGCCCGTGGAGCGGATCGAGCGGCAACGCCGCGTTCGACGAGTATCGCGCCGAGACCCTGAAGCGCCTGGAGGAAGAGGAGAAGGAGTTCCGCGAGTTCCTCGACCGCCTGCGCAAGGCGAAGGACAAGGCCGAGTTCGACCAGTTCATGGCCGACCGCCGGAACAAGCCCCAAGGTCCGACCGAGGGCCCGATCATCGACGGCGAGCCGGCGTAGCCGACACGCCGCTTCTCTCGAGACAAGGAACCGCCCGGGTGGGAAAGCCCGGGCGGTTTTTGCTTGGGGAAGGGGGTACGCCTGAAACCCGCTTTTGCGAAAGAGCGACAGGGCGGTTCCATGCATGCAAAGGTGCGCATCGCCGCGTCAGAACAGAAACGCGAATGCCTATGATCGCGATGCCCGCGCGCTATCGCATCGGCTGAAGGTCTGGGAACAGCGCGACCAGGCCGTAAATCAGATCGTCGA
>DATFDU010000312.1:0-2370 GCA_035251915.1 Dongiaceae bacterium
TGGCGGACGGTGCTGACGGCGCTGAGGCCTGGCAGCTTATCGATCATCGGCCTGATGCGCTGCTCGTCGCCGAAGAACAGGAAATGCGCGCCGGGAAAACGCTGGCGTGCAATATCGGCGCCCCGGATCACCATCTCCGGAGCGTTGTCGCCACCCATCGCATCCAGAGAGATAGCCAGGCTGGCGCTCACCCCCCGATCTCCTTCCTGGCCGGCCGATTCCCCCCAATCAATAGGTCGGCCGCCGTGACGTCAGGAGGCGCTGGTCGTCGGCGCGACTTCCCGGCCGTCATAATGACCGCAGGCGCCGCAGACATGGTGCGGGCGCTTCAACTCGCCGCAGTTGGGGCATTCGGTGGCCTTCTGCACCTTCAGCGCATGATGGCTGCGGCGCATGTCGCGGCGCGAACTCGATACCTTCTTCTTAGGAACTGCCATGGTCCAGTCTCACTGCAAAATAAAAGGCAGCCTGTCGCTGCCGCCAATTGGCGGGTTCATAGCCAATATCGCCCCTTCGCGCAAGGTGCGAGCACGCAAGCCAGCCACGCCTTCCGGCCGATCCCGGCCCTCGCTCAGGGCTTGCCGGATTTCAGTTTCCCCAATACCGCGAAGGGGTTAGGACGCTCGTCCGCAGCCGGCCCTTCGGCCGCCTCGGCTTTCCATTCGGCCGGGACCTCGGCATCGGGCTTGCGGGGGTAGGGATCCAGGGCAAGGCCCAGCTGTTCCGCCGCCAGTTCGCCGAGATCGATCCAGCCATCGGGCGCCGGTTCCGGCGCCTCCGCTGCTTCGGCATCCAGCTCCAGGTCGGTCACCGCGGGCTGCGCACCCTCCAGGAAATCGACCTCGAAGCGCTCGTCGATCCGGGCCGGAACGGGATCCAAGGTGACCACGCAGGCCTGGGCCAAGCCCGCGGTCACATGGCCCTTCACCCTGACCAGGTCCTTGCGGACACGCTTCAAGGTGAAGCTGGCGGCGAGGGTGTCCAGGCCAAGCAAGCCGAAGCGTTCGGCCAGGTCGGCGCGCTCCTTGTCGGTGGCAGTGATCTCCTCCCGATGCTGGGTCGAGCTGATGCGGTCCAGCGACAGCGGCCGCGAGAATTCCACAGGTTCAGCCGGTTGCATTCAGTGTCTCCTGCGTCGGCTCCGGCAGCCCTTTCATCGCAGTGCCATCGCAGATGTCCCTGAACGGCGCTCCCGCCAAGGCAAGCCGGATGGCGCGGAGATAGCGCGCCATCAACCGCACCTGTTCGTCGCTCGACACTGCGGTCCCGTAGACGTTGCGTCGGATCGCCTGCTCCAGCTCGGCATCGCGGTCATACGCCTGGATGCGCCCGTTGAGCGCCTCGGTCATGGCCTTGATCCGCTTGCCGACGCCGAGGTCCGCAGCGCCGAGCTCGCGCAGCGAGCCATCGAGATCGGCGAACATCGCATCGTATACCGCTTGCGACAGCGCCTCGGCATCGGCGCCCTTGCCCTTCAGACCATGGAACACCGCATAGGCGTGCAGGCACAGCATCTCGAACCGGCCGTCGATCGTGTCGGGCACGCCATAGAGCGTGAACAGGATCGGCCGCCGCGCTCGCTCGGCGATCTGGCGATAGAGCGCGCGGGCTTCCGTCTCGAGCCGCGGCGCTTGAAATAATCTCTTCAAAAACAACACGATAGCCGGATCCTGAAACTTGACAGCGGGGGCCTGCCGATGCGATGGTCCGCGCGGGAAGGACGCCTTGGGCATAGCGCCGGCTGCGCGCCAGCACAAGGGCAACAAAGGGTTTCGAGGGCATGATCCGCATGACCGGTCGCTATCGCCGAACGCTGCTCGCCGGTGTCGTCCTGGCTGTCGCCGCGACCACAGCTGCCTGTGCGCCGCGCATCGATCAGCGCGGCAACAAGCCGGACGAAGAGCAGGTGGTGCAGATCAATCCAGGCGTCGACGACAAGAACCGCGTCGCCGAGCTGATCGGCACGCCGTCGACCATTTCGACCTTCGACGACCGCACCTGGTATTACATCTCCAAGCGCACCGAGACGACGGCGTTCTTCGATCCGGACGTGATGGACCAGGAAGTGCTCGCCATCAATTTCGACGAGGACGGCATCGTGCAGAACATGCGCGTCTACGGCCAGGAAGACGGCCGCACCATCGCCTATGTCGATCGCACCACGCCGACCGAGGGCAACGAGCTGACGCTCATCCAGCAGCTGCTCGGCAATCTCGGCCGCTTCAACCCCGAGGGCGACGAACGGCCGTAGCGCCCGGCGCTGCACTGCAGACGGATGCACAGTTCGGAGCGCTATGGATGCATCCGGAAGGACGAGCATGACCAGTGCGGGCATTCAAAGGACGCGGGACGAGCGCGGCGGCCCGGAAG
>DATFDU010000313.1:0-4025 GCA_035251915.1 Dongiaceae bacterium
TCATCGGCGACACCTGCGGCTTCTCGATCCTGCCGGGTTCGGACGACGTCTACAATTCGAAGACCGGTCAATGGGACAAGCTGCCGAGCGGGCCGAACTATGCCCCGAACATGGCCTATATCGGCTGGGGCGTGTACGTGATGGCGCGCGTCGACAGCGATTCCAAGAAGCAGAAGGCGGCCTGGAGCGCGGCCGCGCATCTCGGCGGCAAGGACATCTCGCTGTGGACCGCCGCCTATCCGTCGGGCTTCCAGCCCTACCGCAACAGCCACTTCAACATTCCGGAGTGGGTCGGCGCCGGCTACGACGAAGCCTTCATCAAGTCGTACCTGGATTCGGAAGCCAATTCCTACAATCACCCGAACGCCGCGATCGAGCCGCGCATCCCCGGCATCTTCCAGTATTACAGCGTCGCCGAGGATGAGCTGAACAAGATCTGGTCCGGCGGGTCAGACGCCCAGAGCGGCGCCGACAGGATCGCGGCGGCGTGGGAGAAGATCACCGACGAGATTGGACGCGACAAGCAGATCGCGCTCTACAAGGCCTCGCTCGGCCTGTAGACCGATCCGGCTTCCATATGGGGACTGGTGGCGCCGGCCGGCGCCACCAGTCTCGTTTTTCATAACGACTGTCTCACGTTCTCCAGTATCGTCGCCCCATGGATCCAGCCGCAGAGACCTCGACTGCACCAATGCCATCGCAGGCGGCGCTGTCCGCATTGTCGTCCGCGCAGGCGGTGACGGCCGGCATCACGCCGCAGCAGGCCGCGGACGGCAAGCGCATCATCACCCTCGCGACCCTCGGCTTCGGCGCCGTCGTCGCGATCCAGGTCCTGTTCGATGCGGGCCTGCTGTCCTGGGGCTTCGAGAACTGGCGGCCCGTCCTCTATGCCTACATTCTCTGGGGCATCGCGCTCGGTGTCGGGCTGGTGCGCCAGCGCGGCGGCGCGGGACACCGCGCGCTGTTCGTGCTGCCGGCGGTGCTGTTCACCGTCGCTATGGTGATCTTCCCCACCTTCTTCGGCCTCTACATCGCCTTCACCGACTGGAACCTGTCGTCGTTCGAAGGCCGCCGGTTCAGCGGCCTCAAGAATCTCTACGCCCTGTTCGCGGATCCCTACTACTGGAACGCGCTCGCCAACATGGTCTTCTACGCCCTGATGGTGCTGCCGCAATATGCGATCGCGTTCGGCCTGGCCCTGCTGCTGAACGCCGATATCCGCGCACGCAAGTTCTTCCGGGTGGCCTTCCTGCTGCCCTTCATGCTGAGCCCGGTGGCGGTTAGCTGGATGATCGGCAAGTCGCTGATGGAGTACCGCTTCGGGCCGATCGCCAAGCTGATGCGCGAGATCGGCTGGGACAACCCCGCCTTCTTCACCTCGCCTTGGATCGCCAAGTTCAGCATCGTCGCGATGGATGCCTGGGTGTGGATCCCCTTCATCATGATCATGCTGCTGGCCGGCCTGCAGGCGCTGCCCAAGGAACTGTCGGAGGCCGCCAAGGTCGACGGCGCCAGCAAGTGGCAGGCCTTCTGGCAGATCACGTTTCCGCTGATGCTGCCGGTCAGCGTCACCGCGATCGTGCTGCGCATCATCTTCCAGCTGAAGCTGGCGGACATCGTGATCAATGTGACGTCCGGCGGACCGGGCGGCGCGACCGACACCGTTTCGTCCTTCATCTTCCGCGAGTACCGCGACCGCTCGAACGTCGGCTACGGCACCATGCTGGCCGAGTTCTATCTCATCCTCATCATCATCATCATCACGCTGCTCCTCCACTGGGTGAGCCGCTGGATGAGAAGGATGAACTGAGCATGGCCGCACAGTCCAAGGGCCTCAGCGCCCGCCACTATCCCAGCCGGATCGTCATCTATGGCCTGCTGATCGTGTGGGCGTTCATCTGCCTGTTCCCGATCTATTGGACCTTCACCACCTCGTTCAAGGTGGCGGTCGATGTGACGCAGGGCCACTTCATCCCCTGGGTCGATTTCACGCCCGACTGGAGAGGCTGGCGCTCGATCGGCCTGTCCCCCGACACCATCGGCGAGATCTCCACGCCGCGCGATGAATTCCTGAAAAGGTTTGAGAACAGCATCATCGCTTCGCTGTGCGCGGCGGCGCTGGCGGTCATCATCGGCTCCTGCGCCGCCTATGGCCTCAGCCGGTTCAGCTACAAGTTCGGGCCGATGCGGAACAAGGACATCTCCTTCTTCTTCCTGTCGCAGCTGATCCTGCCGCCGGTGGTGCTGGCGATGCCGTTCCTGGTGCTCTACAAGGAGCTGGCGCTGCTCGACACGCGCATCGGTCTCATCCTCATCTACACGCTGACCGTCCTGCCGATCGTGATCTGGATCATGCGCGACCAGTTCGACACCATCCCGCTCGAGCTCGAGCAGGCGGCGCTGGTCGACGGCTGCTCGGTGTGGAGCGCGTTCTTCCGCATCGTGCTGCCGATCGCCTTGCCCGGCATGGTGGCGGCGTTCATCCTGTCCGTGGTGCTGTGCTGGAACGAGTATTTCTTCGCCGCGCTGCTGACCAGCACCAATGCCAAGACGTTGCCGGTGATGGTGGCAAGCCAGACCGGCTCGCAAGGCATCAACTGGTGGTCGATGGCCGCGCTGTCGGCCGCCGCGATCGCGCCGCTGATCGTGATCGGCGTGTTCCTGGAGCGCTATATCGTGAAGGGATTGACTGCCGGTTCGGTCAAATAGAGTCGAGCGCCGCCATGCCGGCGCGTGTCGCGGGATAGAGATCGCGATAGATCCGATAGAGCTTGTCATAGCGCTCATGCAGCGTTGGGTCGGGCGCGAAAGTGGTCGCGACCGGGTTCCACTGCTCGATATCAGTGGCCTTCGCATCGCCCACCGCCATCGCGGCGAGGAACGCATCGCCATAGCTGGCGCCGATGGTCTTCTCGCGCACGATCTGCGACTTGGCGGAGATGTCCGAGGTCGCCTGTGCCCAGACGCGGTTCTTGGTGCCGCCGCCGACCGCGTAGATCTTGGCGGGCTCCTGCCCCACGTCGGCGTAGGTCTCGAAGATGTGCCTGGTGCCGCACGCGATGCCTTCCAGCAGGGCGCGGAACAGGTCGCCGCGCTCGTGCGTCAGGTTGAGCCCGAAGGTCACGCCCTTGGCCTGCGGATCGTGGATCGGCGTGCGCTCGCCGGAGAAGTAGGGCAGCACGATCAGCCCCTTCGCGCCGGGCGGGGATTTCTCCGCCTCCTGGGTGAGGGCTACGATCGCCGTCTCGGGATCGAGCTCGCGTGCGAACTGCTGGCGGAACCAGTGGGTCAGCGTGCCGCTGGTGGCAAGGCCGGACATCGAGGCGTGCTGGCCGGGGAACAGCCAAGGCGCATACCATAGGCGGCTGTCGGCCACGCGCTTGTGCGTGATCTCGATGATGAAGATGGTCGAGCCGTACATCAGCATCATGTCGCCCGGCTTGGCGACGCCGACGCTCAGCGCCTCCGCCGCCGCATCGATGGTGCCGACGATGACCGGCGTTCCCGCGGCAAGGCCGGTCTGCTCCGCCGCGCGCTGCGTCACGCCGCCGGCAATGTCGGTGGTCCAGGCCGGCTCGGGCAGGTTGTCGAGGGCGATGATGTCGTTGGCGAGGTCGCTGCTGTAGGCGAGCCGGTCAGGAAGATAGAGGGGGCTGGTATTCGCCGCAGAATAGTGGTCGATGACGAAGCGTCCGGTCAGGCGATGCACCAGATACGAGGTCGAGGTCAGGATCTTGTGCGCCCTGGCAAAGAGCTCCGGGCGGTTGCGCTTCAGCCAGAATACCTTGGGGCCTACCGACTGCGACGTCAGGGCGTTGCCGCATTTCTCCACAATGGTTTCAGCGCCGATCCTGTCGGTCAGCAGCTTGATCTCTTCTGCCGCGCGCGTGTCGATGCCGTAGAGCACGCCATTCATGAGCGGCGCGCCATCCCGGTCCACCGGCAGCATGCAGGGACCGATGGCGCTGGTTCCGATCGCGGCGATGGAGGATGGCGCGATCCTGCTATCCACCAGCATCTTCTGC
>DATFDU010000314.1:0-5103 GCA_035251915.1 Dongiaceae bacterium
TGATACCCGAGCTTCTGGCCTTCCGCCCAGTACGGGCCGTGCGGCGACGGCGCCATCCGCCACAGCGGCTTGCCGGCATCGTCCACGGTGTTGTTGCCCGACGCCTTGTCCGCCACCATCGAGGCGGTGAAGGCGGTGTACCAGAAGATCTGCTGAGCCACGTTGCCCTGGCTGAGGGCCGGCAGCGACTGGTAGAAGTCGTAGTCGGCGGCGCCCGGAGGCGCGTATTTCCGCAGCCACTCGTCCCACTTGCGGATGGCATAGACCGAGGCCGGGCCGTTGGTCTCGCCGCCGCGGCTGACCGAGGCGCCCGCAGGGTTGCACGAGCCCTCTTCCATCCGGATGCCCCACTCGTCGATCGGACGGCCGTTCGGCAGGCCCTTCGAGCCGGCGCCCGCCATGGAAAGCCACGCGTCGGTCATGCGCCAGCCGAGGTCGGGCGCGCGCTTGCCGTAGTCCATGTGGCCATAGACCCGGACGCCGTCGATCTCCTTCACGTCGTTGGTGAAGAAGTCGGCGATGTCCTCATAGGCCGACCAGTTGACCGGCACGCCGAGGTCGTAGCCGTATTTGGCCTTGAACTTGTCCTGCAGGTCCTTGCGGTCGAACCAGTCCTTGCGGAACCAATAGAGGTTGGCGAATTGCTGGTCAGGCAACTGCCACAGCTTGCCGTCCGGACCGGTGGTGAACGACTTGCCGATGAAGTCGTCGAGGTCGAGGCCCGGGTTGGTGACGTCCTTGCCCTCGCCCGCCATGAAGTCGGTCAGGTTGACCGCGCTCTGCAGCCGCGAATGCGTTCCGATCAGGTCGGAATCGTTGATGTACGCGTCGTACAGGTTGCGGTTGGTCTGCATCTGGGTCTGCACCGCCTGCACGACTTCGCCTTCGCCGAGCAGCTGGTGGTTGACCTTGATGCCGGTGATCTCCTCGAACGCCTTGGTCAGAACCTTCGACTCGTACTCGTGCGTCGGAATGGTCTCCGACAGCACGTTGACCTCCATGCCGGCGAACGGCTTCGCCGCGTTGACGAACCACTCCATCTCCTTCAGCTGCTCGTCTTTCGACAGCGTCGAGGGCTGGAACTCGTCATTGACCCATTTTTCCGCCGCCGCCATGTCCGCGACCGCCGGCGTCATCCCAGACGCCAGCATCAGGACAGCCAACGACACGGTTCTACGTATCGCCATGATCGCTTCCTCCTAAGTGCGCCTTTGCTGTTTCGCGTTCGACCAGTGCGCACGAGCCCGGTCGATTTGCGTTCGGTACGCTCCCACGTCCGGTCCGCGCTCGCACCCAGCGCGGTCCGATTTGCCAGCTTTCTGGCGAACTCCGGTGCGATCCAGATTCCAATTCATGGCCTTGCTCCCGCGACGGCCGGCTGCGGCGCCGTGTTGCGCCGGCGCGCCTCCATCGCGTCCGCCACCGCGGCGGCCTGCTCGGCGCTCAGGCGGAGGCCCAGCTTGCTGCGCCGCCACAGTATATCGTCCGCGTGCTCCGCCCATTCCTCGCGCATCAGGTAGTCGACCTCGGCCTGCGTCAGGGTCGCGCCGAAGTCGCGCCCCAGGTCCGACGCCGACTGCGCCGCGCCCAGCACGTCCTTCGCGCGCGTCCCGTACATCCGCACCAGCCGGGCCGCATGCGGACGCGTCAGGAAGCCGTAGCGGCCGATGAGCTGATCGACCTGGGCCGTGACGCGCTCCACCGGGAACTCGCCGCCGGGCAATGGCTCGCGCCCGGTCCAACCCTTGTTGCCCACCGCGGCCGTGCCGAGAAAAGGGGAGAGCTTCTCCAGCGCATGCTCCGCCAGCCTCCGGTAGGTCGTGATCTTGCCGCCGAACACCGACAGCAGCGCCGGCTGGCCGTTCTCCGCATCGATGGCCAGCACATAGTCGCGGGTCGCCGCCTGGGCCGCGCTGGCGCCGTCGTCATAGAGCGGGCGCACCCCGGAATAGCTCCACACGACGTCCCTGGGCGCGATCTGCCGCGCGAAATAGCCGTTCGCAACGCTGCACAGATAGGCGGTCTCCTCCGCGCTGATGCGGATGTCGCCGAGCTCGCCCTGGAAATCCTGGTCGGTGGTGCCGATCAGGGTGAAATCCTGCTCGTACGGAATCGCGAACACGATCCGCCCGTCGGTATTCTGGAAGATGTAGCAGCGGTCGTGGTCGAACAGTTTCGGCACCACGATGTGCGAGCCCTGCACCAGGCGGATACGCGCGTTGGTCTCCACCTTGGCGACATCGGACAAGGTGCGCGCAACCCACGGGCCGGCGGCGTTGACCAGCGTGCGCGCCTGGATCTGTTCGCGCTCGCCGCTCTCGACATGCTGGGTGGTGAGGACCCAGTGATCGCCCCGCCGTTCGGCGGAAGCCGCGCGCGTGCGGGTGCGGATGTCGGCGCCGCGGCGCGCGGCATCCATGGCGTTCAGCACCACCAGCCGCGCATCGTCCACCCAGCAATCGGAATACTCGAACGCCTTGGTGAAATCGCCGGGCTTCAGCGGCTTGCCGGCAGCATCGCTGCGCAGATCGAGCGTCCGTGTTGCCGGCAGCAGCTTGCGCCCGCCGAGATGGTCGTAGAGGAAGAGCCCGAGCCGCAGCAGCCAAGCCGGTCGCAGCCCCTTGTGATGCGGCAGCACGAAGCGCAGCGGCCACACGACGTGCGGCGCCACGCGCCACAGCACTTCCCGCTCCTGCAGCGATTCGCGCACCAGGCGGAACTCGTAATATTCGAGATAGCGCAAGCCGCCATGGATCAGCTTGGTGGAAGCCGAAGAGGTCCCGCTCGCGAGGTCGGCCTGCTCGCACAGGAAGACGGAGAGGCCACGTCCCGCCGCGTCCCGTGCGATCCCGCATCCGTTGATTCCGCCACCGATGATCGCGACGTCGAAGGTGCCAGCCAACTCGCCCCCTGTCCGATGCATCTTTTTAATTTCGCATCGTTTCGGAAGCGAACCCTAGATGAACATTTTAACCTTCGCAATAGGGTTCATTCGAAAGAATCGAAGCCTAAGCTGCGGAGTTTTCGCTTTCGAATTCCGCCGGTCCACTCGTTTCCACGACCTGTACATTGTGCGTCGCACAGAGATCGCGGAGCTCCGCGGAGGTCAAGGAATCGGTAATAAACATATGAATTTGCGACAAATGCGCGATCTTGACGGGGGCGGCGCGCTCCAGCTTCAGCCGGTCCGCGACCAGGATCACCTTACGCGCGTTTTCGATTATGGCCTGGCTCACTTTCACTTCGCGATAATCGAAATCGAGCAGCGCCCCGTCCTCGTCGATCGCCGAAGCGCCGATCACGGCGGTATCGACCTTGAACTGGCGAATGAGGTCGACCGCGCTCGAACCCACGACGGCCCCGTCCGAGCGCCGCACCACGCCGCCGGCCACGATCACCTCGATGGTCGGATGGCGGTAGAGCAGCATGGCGACATTGAGGTTGTTGGTGATGACCAGCAGCTCCTCGTGCCCCATGAGGTTGGCCGCCACCTCTTCCGTGGTGGTGCCTATGTTGATGAAGAGCGAGCTCTGGTTCGGGATGAGGGCCGCCGCGGCCTTGCCGATCGCGCGCTTCTCTTCGGCCGCGATGAAGCGCCGTGCCTCATAGGCCAGGTTCTCGATCCCCGACGCGACCACCGCGCCGCCGTGGACGCGATTCAGCAGCCGGCGGTCGCACAGGTCGTTGAGGTCCTTGCGGATGGTCTGCGGCGTGACGTCGAAGCGCGCCGCGAGGTCATCGACGCTGACCCGCCCGGCCGAGCGCGCCAGCGCGAGAATCTCGTTCTGCCGATGGCTGTATTCCTGCATGCCACTCCCCTTGACGGCGGGAGGCTAGCACACCACCCCATCAACGTCATTACCGGGCCGGCGCGCAGCGCCGAGACCCGGTAACCCAAGTACGAGTGCACGCGCTGCAAACTTGGGTCACCGGGTCTCGCCACTTCGTGGCGGCCCGGCGATGACGGAAGGAAGGGAATGCGTCCTCACTTCGCCTTCAGCGCCTCGATCACGCGCGGGGAGACGAACTGGCTGACGTCGCCGCCGAGCTTGTGGATCTCCTTCACGAAGCGCGAGGAGATGAACTGGCTGCGTTCCGAGGCCATCAGGAACACGGTTTCGATGTCCGGGTTGAGCCGGGCGTTCATGCCGGTCATCTGGAACTCGTAGTCGAAATCGGACACGGCGCGCAGGCCGCGGACGATCACCTTCGCCTTCATCTTCTCGGCGAAATGCATCAGCAGGCCGTCGAAGGTCACGACCTCGATCGACGACGACAGGCCGTTCCTGGCATCGGCGATGTCGCCCTTCAGCAGCTCGGCGCGCTCTTCCACTGAGAAGGCGGGGCCCTTGCCGGCATTGACCGACACCGCGACGATCAGCTTGTCCACCAGGCGCGCGGCACGGCGGATGATGTCGACATGCCCGTTGGTGACGGGGTCGAACGTGCCTGGATAGATGCCGATGCGCTTGTCCGCCATGTCCCGCCCCTCCCAGTGGCGCCCGTGCTACTTCGCCCCGTCGCCGGTCGGTCCCTCGCCTTCAGGCGCGGCCTCGTCGCCGCCGTTGCCCTCATCCTCGCCCAGATCGCTGAGATGCGCCACCGCCACCACTTCCTCGTCCTCTCCGACGCGGAAGACGGTGACGCCCTGGGTCTGGCGGCGGGCGATGCGGATGTCGTGGACCGGGCAGCGGATCAGCTGGCCGCGGTTGGTCACCAGCATGATCTGGTCGTCCTCGCCCACCGGGAAGGAGGCGACCACCGGCCCGTTGCGCGTCGTCACCTCGATGTTGGCGACGCCCTGCCCGCCGCGCCCGATCACGCGATACTCGTAGGCCGAGGTGCGCTTGCCGAAGCCCTTGGAGGTGACGGTGAGGATGAACTCCTCCAGCACCTCCAGCTCGACCAGGCGCTCCTGCGGCAGGTCGATGGCGGGAACGTCCGGCGCTTCCGCGCCGTTGTCGCCGTCGGGCTCCTCGCTGGCCGGCGCTTCGCCCAGCGCGCGCCGCTTGGCCGCGGCGTAGCGCAGGTAGGCGTCGCGCTCCTCGAGCGCGATCTCGACATGGCGCAGCACGGACATGGAGACGACGCGGTCGCCTTCCT
>DATFDU010000315.1:0-7939 GCA_035251915.1 Dongiaceae bacterium
GCCGCGCTCGCGGCAAGCTCTTCATCGGACGCGCGCGGCGGCAAGCGAAAGGTCAGGGTCTGTTCGACGATGTAGCGGCGCGACGTGATGTCCGTCTTGTCATGCATCGGCACCACATGCGCATGCACGTGCGCGTGATCGCCGCCCGTGAGCACGAAGGCCACGCGTGGAACGCCGTAGAGGTTCTTCATGGCGCGCGACAAGAGCTGTCCGACGTGGATCAGCCGGGCGGCAGTCGTCTCCGGCAGATCCTCGAAATACGGAACGTGCTGGCGCGACACGACCTGGGTGTGTCCCGTCCGGATCGGATGGATGTCGGCGACCGCGATCACGAGCTCGTCTTGATGGATCACCGCGGCCGGGAGTTCTCCGGCGACGATCCGGCAGAACGGGCACTGCACCATCGAACGGTTCCCTGATAGGGCGCTACCTCCGGCGTCTCGCGCGCTGCTTCAACGGCCGCGGCCGTGGCGCCGGCTTCGGGGCGATGATGGCGCTGCCCTTGCCCTTCTTCGGCTGCGCCCAGGCCTGCACGAACGAGAACAGGGCGCGTAAGGCCAGGGCCTCGCCGCCTTCGGGCCGGCCGGGGCGGTCGCGGCTGTTCCAGGCGAAGGTATCGATGTGGGCCCAGCGCACGCCGGGATCGATGAATTCCTGCAGATAGAGCGCGGCGGTGATGGCGCCGGCATAGGGCCCGCTGCTGACGTTGTTGATGTCGGCGACCTTGCTGTCCAGCAGCGCGCGATAGCCCTTGTGCAGCGGCAGGCGCCACAGCGGGTCGTCCTCCGCCTTGCCGTGGCGCAGGATCGCCTCCGCGATGTCGTCGTCGTTGCAGAACAGGGCCGGCAGGTCAGGGCCAAGCGCGACCCGCGCGGCGCCGGTCAGGGTCGCGGCATCGAGAATGAGGTCGGGCTTGTCGCCCGCCTTGGTCCCTTGGGCTTCCGCCAGCGCATCGCACAGGATGACGCGGCCCTCGGCGTCGGTGTTGCCGATCTCGACGGTGATTCCCTTGCGCGTGCGGATGACGTCGAGCGGCCGATAGGCGTTACCGCTGACCGCATTCTCGACCGCGGGGATCAGCAGGCGCAGGCGAATCTTGAGCCCCGCATCCATGATCATCTGCGCCAGCGCCAGCATCAGAGCGGCGCCGCCCATGTCCTTTTTCATCAGCAGCATGCCGCTGGAGGGCTTGAGGTCGAGCCCGCCGGTATCGAAGCACACGCCCTTGCCCACCAGTGTCAGGCGCGGGCCGCTGCTGCCCCAGTTGAGATCGATCAGGCGCGGCGGCCGCCCCGCGGCGCGGCCCACGGCGTGGATCGCGGGATAGTTTTTCTTCAGGAGATCGTCGCCGACAATCACGCTGAATGATGCCTTGTGCGCCTTGGCCACCGCCTTCGCGGCGTCTGCGAGGTGCGGCGGTCCCATATCCTCCGCCGGCGTGTTGATGAGGTCGCGCGCCAGCGTCAGCGCCGCCACCAGCCGGCGCACGGCGGAGCGATCCACGCCAGACGGCCACACCAGCCGGGCCAGCTCGCCATCGCGCTTCTTGTAGCGCTGGAACCGATAGGCGCCGATCGCCCAGGCGAAGCAGGCGGCCTGCGCATCGGCGCCGCCGACCGACTCGGCGAGCCGATAGTCGCCCTTCGGCAGCGACGTCGGCAGCGCCGCCAGGGACCAGCGGTCGAGTCCTTCTTCGATCCCGGCCAGCACCTGCGCCAGCCCACCCTCCGCATTCGGGATCAGGCACACGCTGCCCGGCTTGGCGGTGAAGGCTGCGGCACGCACCCATTGTCCGACCGGCTGCGGCTGGCGCTTGATCCAGGCCTCGAGCCGCTGGGCCCGCAGCGGCAGGATTTCGACGGCTTCGGCCGCACGGTCGATCAGGTGATCGAGCAAGTCAGAACTCCCCTCGGACAAGACGCAATGGGCGCGGATTGTAGCCATGCTTCGGGCCGCTTCCTAGAGCGCCGTGACGCCGATATGCTACGGGTCTGGCGGCATTTTCCAGGGCGACTCGCGCCGGCGGAACAGGCGCCAGGCACGCGACAACAAGGGTAGCGATGGTGAATCCGGCAACCGGCGACGAGACCAGATGGTCCAGGCAGGAGAGCGCAGCCCGATGAGCGTCGAGGCGCTTCGCGAGGAAACCGTCCTTTCCCCGTTCCTGCAAAAGCTGTCGCGCTCGGCGCCGTTCCTGTTCATGGGCGTGCTGATCTTCGGCGCGCTGGCATGGCGGCCGACCACCGCGCCGATCGAGCTGGAGACGCTCGCCTCTGCCTGGCACATGCACCTGCGCGGTGCGCTGGTGCCCTTGCGTAACGGCGTGGCCGCGCCGGAGATTCCGCCGCTGCTGCATTGGCTGATCCTGGGCGGCTGGCAGATCGTCGGAGTCAGCGAATGGTGGCCGCGCCTGGTGCCGGCCCTGGCCAGCATCGGCACCGTGATCCTGATCGGGCGCACCGCGCTGGTGCTGTGGCCGCACCGTGCCGCGACGCCGATCTTCGCACGCCTTCTGCTGACCGGAGTCGGCGCCTTCGCAGTGGCCATGACCATGGTGGAGCCGCAGACCGTGGCCCTGCCTTTCATCCTCGCCAGCTTTCATGCGATGAGCGCGCTCTGGATGGGAAGGCCGGGCTTCTTCCGCACCCTCTTCGGCTGGATTCTCAGCGCCGCCGCCGCCGCGCTCGCGGTGATGGCCGGCGGCTGGAGCTGGGCGCTGGTCCCCGCGCTGTGCGCCATCGGCATCTGGGTGCTGGACGAGACGACCCGGCAGGAGCGCAATGCGTTCCTGTGGCTGCTGGGCGGCGTCGTGATCAGCGGGCTGGCGCTGCTGCCGGCGTGGCTCTGGCTGGACCGGTTCGGCGATCCCGAGCGGCTGCTCTACTTCGGCAACGGCTGGATCGATCCCGCCACTGAGGCCGCCCGCGCGGCGCCCTGGTCGCTGGTGCTGCTGCCGGTCGCGCTGTTTCCCTGGATCTGCTGGAAGACGCTGTGGCGCGCGCTCAGCCGCCACCTGCGCGAGACGGTCGGCGTCGGGTTCCGCCTGTGCCTCGCGTTCCTCGCCGCGTCCGGCGTCGCGGGCCTCATCTCCGGCTGGCAGCTCGTCGCCCAGCTGGCGATCCTGTGCCCGCTGGCGCTGCTCGGCGCCCGGCTGCTGGCGACCCAGGAGATCAAGCCGAGGGATTTCCACGCCGTGGTGCCCGGCTTCTTCGCACTGTTCGCCGGGCTCATCTTCTTCCTGATGAACATCGTGCCGACGGCACATCTGGATGCGGTGTGGCGCCAGGTGTTCGGCGCGCCGCTGCCGATCTGGCTGGGCGGCATCGGCCTCATCTCCGGCCTGTCGCTGCTGGTGATCGGCTACATCCTGGCGCAGCTGTCGCCGAGCCATCAGCTGTCGCGCACCCTGCAGGTGGCGATCCTGCCGACCCTGCTCATGACCTCGCTCAACCTCGAATTCGACGGCAACCTGCGTCCGTTCTTCGACCTGACCCCGGTGGCGAGCCGCATGAAGCAGCTGCAGGATGCCGGCCTTTCGGTCGCGGTGTTCTCCGACTATCGCGGCGAGTTCGACTTCGCCGGACGGCTGGAGATGGCGCCGGAGCCGGTGCCGACGCGCACCGCCGCAGCGCGCTGGGCTGAGGAGCATCCGGCCGGCGCGATCGTCACCTATTTCGACGGCTCGCCGCTGCGCCTGCCCGCCCTGCCGATGTTCCGGGGCGTGGCGCGCGACCGCTGGGTCGCGATCTGGCCGGCGAGCGCGGTCGACGGGCCCGATTCGCCCGTGCTCAACAGCCAGTTCTAAGCGGTTGTTGGTCGCATTTTCTGCGCCGAACCGGAATCCACTTCGGCGGAAAATGCTCCGGGCCCGCCGCAGACAGGATTCCGCCGGTCTGCCGACCCGGCAGACAGCATTTGACCTCTCTGCTAGAGTGATTCGGGCGGAAGGATCGGGGACCCATGACCTCTTACACCACCGGCTACCAGACTGTGCGCGGAGCGGAACGGCGGCGTGACCGGCGCCTGCCGCTGCCGATCTTCACCGTGAAGCTCGACGATGTCACCTACCAGACCATGAACTGGTCCTTAGGGGGGCTCCTGATCGAGGGCTACACCGGCAAGCGGATGGCCGGCGACACCGTGCAGATCGACATCAAGGCCAAGGACACCAACGCCGACTTCCGCATGCGGATCGCGGTCAAGGTCATCCGCGTCGTCACCGCCGAGAGCATCGCCCTGCAGTTCGAGGCGATGAGCACCGAGATCTACGAGTTCTTCGAACGCTGCTTCGCCAATCGCTTCAAGCGGCGCTGAGCCGGCCGGGGCAATGGTGTTCAACGCGGGCATCCTGGATTGGCTGGCGCTGGCGCTGTTCTTCGCTGCCGTCGTCGGCTACGCCCGCTATGCCGACCATGTCGGCGACCGGCTGCTCAATGCCCGCATGCGCGAGGTCCGCACGGCCTGGATGAGGCGCTACCTGACGCGCGAGGACCGGGTGCTGGACTCGATCCTCACCGGTCATTCTATCAATTCGATCGCCTTGTTCTCCTCGGCGACGCTGCTGATCGTGGTGGCGCTGCTGGGCGTACTGAGCAACGCCGACACGGCCTATCACGTCGCGATCACCAGCAGCTTTGTCACCCCCACGAGCAAGGAACTGTTCCAGGTCAAGCTGATCGGCCTGGTCTGCGTCTTCATCTACGGCTTCTACCGCTTCACCTGGGCGCTGCTGCAATACAACTACGTCCTCGCCCTGGTCGGGTCGGCACCGCTCAAGGATCACCTGACGCCGGCGGCGACCGACGAGCTCGGCAACCAGATGTCGGTGGTGCTGAACAGCGCCGTCACCAGCTTCCACAGCGGCTTCCGCAGCTACTATCAGGCGCTGGCCTGGGTCGGCTGGTTCTTCCATCCGCTGGTGTTCCTTGCCGCAACGGCGTTCGTCACCTTCGTGCTGGTCTATCGCCAGATCGCCTCGCCCTCGGCCGGCGCCATCAAGGGCTATGCGGCGATGCTGCACGAGATCGAGCAACAGCGCCGGAAATGATCAAGCATTGGCGGCGATGAGCCGCCGGATCCGGATCCGCATGAACCAGCAGGCGAGCGCGGTCAGCCAGCGGCTGAGCCGGCCGTTGGGCGTGAGGCCGGTCGCCTTCAGCGCCATGGCGATGCCGCGCTGTATGTGGTGCCGCCGATAGACGGCATAGGCCCGGCGTGCATAGGCGCGGGTGAAGCGCTTGCGATCGTAGGTCTCGGTCGGATGGTTGGCGGCGAAATAGGCGTAGGCGAGCTCGTCGTCCTCCGACTCGCCCATCCGGCCCAGCGTCACCTTGAGGCGCTGCCAGCCGTTGAGACCCTCGCGCTCCAGGTAGCGCTGCAGGTAGGTGTAGAACAGCTTGTAGTGCCGCAGCTCGTCGGCCGCGATGTTGCGGCAGATCTGCTTCAGGACCGGCTCATCGGTCGCCTCGTTGAGCGCCGCGTAGTAGGACGAGGTGCCGGTCTCCACGATGCAGCGCGCGACCAGCTCTCCGGAGCGCGATCCGCGCACCGATCGCTCGACATCCACGTCGATCGAATAGCCGGCGGTGAAGCGCCGGAACGCCGACTCGAAGTCGAAGCTGGGGTCGGCGAGCTTGGCCCAGCGCGCCAGCGCCCGGCCGTGCTGCACTTCCTCCTGCGCCCAGGCGGTGGCGACCGCCTGGAACTCCGGATCGTCGGCGAACACGCGGTTGAGATAGGTGGCATAGTCCCCGCCGTTGAATTCCACCATGGCGGCGGCCTTCACCAGCTTGACGATCTCCGGATCGACCCGCGCGGGATCGAATCGGCTCCAGGGAATCTGTTCCAGCGTCCAGTGCTTCATCGGCGCGCTACGACTGAGCTGACATGGCCGGCTCCCAATCCCTGAGGACACCGGCCGGACTTGGGATGGCCCGGGAGGTTAGGCGAGGCGCCTCTCTCTGACAAGCATGTGACAAGGCGCGGCGCCTCGTCAGTAAACAATCACGTCGACCGCTTGTAACCGGGCCTCGGCAACCTCCAGCGCCTTGGCGGCCTCCTTGCGGGCCTCGTCGTCCTTGGCGTCCTCGACGTCTTCCCGGGCATCCTGGATGGCCTGCTGGGCGCGGTCGCGCTGGATCTCGGAGACCGGGACCGCGTGCTCGGCCAGCACCGTGCAGCCGGTGCCGGTGACCTCGGCAAAGCCGCCCTCGACGAAGATGCGGTCCGTCACCTTGCCGTTCTGGAACACCGAGATGACCCCCGGACGGACGGTGGAGATGAGGCGCGCGTGGCCTGGCAGGACGCCGAAATCGCCCTCGGTCCCCGGCACCACGACCGATTCGACATCCGCCGAGAACAGCAAGCGTTCCGGGGAGACCAGCTCGAACTTGACGGTATCCGCCATCTTCTATCCTTCCCACCTAACCGAGTCGGGATACCCAATCCCGGATCGAGCGCCGGTAGCCTTCCGGCATGTTGAGCCCGTCGATCTCGGCCGGGGCGAACTGCCCCAATTCCTTATGTTCGTTGCTGAGCCGGAGTTCCCGCTCAGCCATCGGCAGAACGCCGAAGGTCACGATCAGCACCGCGCGGGTGGGGAGCACCGGATAGCGCCAGCAATCGATGAGATCGCCGATCTCGGCCGCGATGCCCAGCTCCTCCTCCAGCTCCCGCTTGAGGCACGGAACCGGATCCTCACCCGCCTCCAGCCGCCCGCCGGGCAGCTCCCACTCGTCGCGCTCGTTCTTCAGCAGAACGATCTTGCCGCCGACCAGGCAGACGCCCTTGATGGAAACCGGCCAGAGAATCGAACCACCGGCTGGAGACGTGCTGGCCGGCGCCGCCATCCGCTCCGGCTTACGCCGCCTCCGCCATCTTCTGCGCCTTGGCGACCGCTTCCTCGATCGTGCCGACCATGTAGAAGGCCGATTCGGGCAGGTCGTCATAGTCGCCGTTCACGATGCCCTTGAAGCCCTTGATGGTGTCTTCGAGCTTCACCAGCGCGCCCGGCGTGCCGGTGAACACCTCCGCGACGTGGAACGGCTGCGACAGGAAGCGCTGGATCTTGCGCGCGCGCGCCACCACCAGCTTGTCCTCTTCCGACAGCTCGTCCATGCCCAGGATGGCGATGATGTCCTGCAGCGACTTGTAGGTCTGCAGCACGCGCTGCACGTCGCGCGCCACCTTGTAGTGCTCCTCGCCGACGATGCGCGGATCGAGAATGCGCGAGGTCGAGTCGAGCGGGTCGACCGCCGGGAAGATGCCGAGCTCCGCGATCTGGCGCGACAGCACGGTGGTCGCGTCCAAGTGCGAGAACGAGGTCGCCGGCGCCGGGTCGGTCAAGTCGTCGGCAGGCACGTAGATGGCCTGCACCGAGGTGATCGAGCCCTTCTTGGTGGTGGTGATGCGCTCCTGCAGCGCGCCCATGTCGGTCGCGAGCGTCGGCTGATAGCCGACCGCCGAAGGAATGCGGCCCAGCAGCGCCGATACTTCCGAGCCCGCCTGGGTGAAGCGGAAGATGTTGTCGATGAAGAACAGCACGTCCTGGCCTTCCTCGTCGCGGAAATATTCGGCCTGGGTCAGGCCGGTCAGGCCGACGCGGGCGCGGGCTCCCGGAGGCTCGTTCATCTGGCCGTACACCAGGGCGACCTTGGACTCGCCGTCGAGCTGGATGACCTTGGACTCCATCATCTCGTGATAGAGGTCGTTGCCTTCGCGGGTGCGCTCGCCGACGCCGGCGAACACCGACACGCCGCCGTGCGCCTTCGCGACGTTGTTGATCAGCTCCATGATGGTGACGGTCTTGCCGACGCCGGCGCCGCCGAACAGGCCGATCTTGCCGCCCTTCGGATACGGCGTGAGCAGGTCGATGACCTTGATGCCGGTGACCAGCACCTGCGGCTCGGTCGACTGGTCGACGAATTCCGGCGCGGGACGG
>DATFDU010000316.1:0-2301 GCA_035251915.1 Dongiaceae bacterium
AGTCCAAGCCGCGCCTGTTCGTCGGCGCCGAGGGCATGCACTACACCACCATCGACAACCGCAAGGTGCTCGACGGCACCGCCGGTCTGTGGTGCTGCAACGCCGGCCATGGCCGCAAGAAGATCTCCGAGGCGGTCGCCAGGCAGATCCAGCAGATGGACTACGCGCCGGCCTTCCAGATGGGCCATCCGTCGGCGTTCGAGCTGGCCTCGCGCCTCACCAACCTGGTGCCGGGCGACCTCGACCACGTGTTCTTCACCAACTCCGGTTCCGAATCCGTCGACACTGCGCTGAAGATCGCACTCGCCTATCATCGCACCAAGGGCCAGGGCCAGCGCACGCGCCTGATCGGCCGCGAGCGCGGCTATCACGGCGTCGGGTTCGGCGGCATCTCGGTCGGCGGCATCGTCTCCAACCGCAAGTTCTTCGGCCCGATGCTGGCCGGCGTCGACCACCTGCCGCACACGCATAACCTGGAGAAGAACGCCTTCACCAAGGGCCAGCCGGAGTGGGGCGCCCATCTGGCCGACGAGCTGGAGCGCATCGTCGCGCTGCACGATGCCTCGACCATCGCGGCCGTCATCGTCGAGCCAGTCGCGGGTTCGACCGGCGTGCTGATTCCGCCCAAGGGCTACCTGCAGAAGCTCCGGCAGATCTGCGACAGGCACGGCATCCTGCTGATTTTCGATGAGGTCATCACCGGCTTCGGCCGCCTCGGCTCGCCGTTCGGCGCCGAGCATTTCGGCGTGCAGCCCGACATGATCACCTGCGCCAAGGGCCTCACCAACGGCGCGGTGCCGATGGGCGCGGTGTTCGCGCGCAAGCACATCTACGACGCCTTCATGGAGAACTCGGCCGAGAACGCGATCGAGCTGTTCCACGGCTACACCTACTCCGCCCATCCGGTGGCGTGCGCGGCGGGCCTTGCCGTGCTCGACATCTACAAGGAGGAAGGCCTGTTCGAGAATTGCCGCAATCTCTCCAAATACTGGGAAGACGCGGTGCATTCGCTGAAGGACACCAGGAACGTCATCGACCTGCGCAACATGGGCCTGATCGCCGGCATCGAGCTGGAGCCGATCCCCGGCAAGCCGACGGCGCGGGCGTTCAACGCCTTCCTCAAGGCCTACGAGAAGGGCCTCCTCATCCGCACCACCGGCGACATCATCGCGTTGTCGCCGCCGCTGATCGTGGAGAAGAGCCACATCGACCAGATCTTCAGCATGCTCGCTGACATCCTGAAGAACCTGGACTGACATCGGCCGCGCGCCGGCTATCGAACGGAAAAAACAAGGTCGGCGGGGAAAACCCCGCCGGCCAAACTTGTTAGAGGGAGTGCTTGAAAATGCTGATTGGCGTGCCGAAGGAGATCAAGAATCACGAATACCGGGTGGGTCTCGTCCCCTCCTCGGTCCGTGAGCTGGTCCATCACGGGCACAAGGTGCTGGTCGAGACCAAGGCCGGCGGCGGCATCGGCTTCGACGATGCGGCCTACCAGGCGGCGGGCGCCACCATCGCGCCGAACGCGGCCGAGGTGTTCGCCAAGGCCGACATGATCGTGAAGGTGAAGGAGCCGCAGCCGGTCGAGTGCAAGATGCTGCGCAGGGGCCAGCTGCTCTACACCTACCTGCACCTCGCGCCGGATCCGGAGCAGACCGAGGGCCTGATCAAGTCCGGCTGCACCGCGATCGCCTACGAGACCGTGACCTCGCCACGCGGCGGCCTGCCGCTGCTGGCGCCGATGTCGGAAGTCGCCGGCCGCATGTCGGTGCAGGTCGGCGCGCACTACCTGGAGAAGGCCCAGGGCGGCGCCGGCATCCTGCTCGGCGGCGTGCCGGGCGTGAAGGCGGCCAACGTCGTCGTCATCGGCGGCGGCATCTCCGGCACCCACGCGGTGCGCATGGCGCTCGGCATGGAAGCCATCGTCACCGTGATCGACAAGAACCTCGACCGGCTGCGCGAGCTGGACGAAGTGTTCGGCTCCAGCCTCAACACCATCTATTCGACGGTCGATGCGATCGAGCAGTACGTGATCGGCGCGGACCTGGTGATCGGCGCGGTGCTGGTGCCGGGCGCCGCGGCGCCGAAGCTGGTGACGCGCAAGATGATCGCGCAGATGCGCCCCGGCTCGGTGGTGGTGGACATCGCCATCGACCAGGGCGGCTGCTTCGAAACCAGCCACGCGACGACGCACGCCGATCCGGTCTACGTGGTCGACAACGTCACGCACTACTGCGTCGCCAACATGCCGGGCGCGGTCGCGCGCACCTCGACCATCGCGCTCAACAACGCCACCCTGCC
>DATFDU010000317.1:0-5469 GCA_035251915.1 Dongiaceae bacterium
CGAGACGTTCGAGATTTCGACCGAAGGCGACCGGCCGGAGGTGTGCCTGGAGTTCGACCGCCGCGTCCTCGGCACGCGCCAGCTGGCCTATGACGATTATGTGCGCATTGACCCCGAGGCGCAGGTTGCGTTCCGCGCCAACGGCCGTGCGCTGTGCCTGGATGGCATGAGCTACGGCAGCTCTTACCAGGTGACGCTGAAGAGCGGCCTGCCCGGGGAGATCGGTGCGCTGGAAAAGGACGAGATCGTCGAGGTCGCCATCGGCGACCGCGAGCCGAGCGTCGGCTTCCAGAAGCAGGCCTATGTGCTGCCCAAGGTCGGCTCGACCGGCGTGCCGCTCACCACCGTCAATGTCGATTTCACCAAGCTGAAACTGCTGCGCATCAACGACCGCAACCTGGTGAGCGAGATCAACCGCGGCAACTTCCTCAACAACCTCTATGACTGGGACCGCCAGCGCATCGCCGACGAAGCGGGCGAACAGATCTGGCAGGGCTCGATGCCGGTCGAGGGCGGGCGCAACGTGCGCGTCGTCACCTCGGTACCCGTGGTCGAGATGATCCCGGAGATCAAGCCCGGCGTCTATCTGCTGATGGCGCGGGCCGCCCAGCCGGACGAAACGGAGGAACAGGCACGCGATTACTGGGACATGTATGCGACCCAGTGGATCGTGGTCTCCGACATCGGCCTCAGCACCATGTCGGGCGAGGACGGCCTCAACGTGTTCGTGCGCTCGCTCGAGACCGCGACGCCGCTCAACCGCGTCAAGGTGCAGCTGCTGGCCCGCAACAACGAGGTGCTGAGCGTCGCCACCACCGACCGCGACGGCATGGCGCATTTCGATCGCGGCTTGATCGAGGGCGCTGGCGGCCGCCTGGCCACCGCGGTCACGGCGTTCCGCCGCGATGGGGATTTCAGTTTCCTGGATTTGACGCGCGCGGCCTATGATCTCAGCGACCGCGGCGTCGGCGGACGGGTTGCGCCGGCCAATCTCGATCTCTTCCTCTACACCGACCGCGGCGTCTATCGGCCGGGCGAGACGGTGCATCTCGCCGCGCTGCTGCGCGACTGGACCGGCAAAAGCAAGGCAGCATTGCCGATCACGCTTCGTCTCGTAAGACCGGACGGCGTGGAAGTGCAGCGCTTTGAGAACTTGAACGACAAGGAAGGCGGCTTCCAGCAGGACATCGCGATCTCGGATTCCGCGCGCACCGGCGCATGGACGGTCGAGGCATTCGTCGATCCGCACGCGCCCGCAATCGCGTCGGAGAGCTTCCTGGTCGAGGAGGTGGTGCCGGCGCGGATCGAGACCAAGCTCACGGCCTCCGCGGAGACAATCGAGCCCGGCAAGGAGCTGTCGGTAGCGGGAGATGCCAAGTTCCTCTATGGCGCGCCAGCCGCTGATCTCAAGGTCAAGTCGGATCTGGTGGTGCAGCCCGACAGCGATCCGTTCCCGCAGTTCGAAGGCTATCGCTTCGGGCTGGAAGAGGAGGAGATCGACCCGCTGCGCGCGTCCTTCGGCGATCTGCGCACCGATGCCAACGGCGCCTTCACCGTTCCGGTCCAGTTGGAGGATGTGCCGGACGTGCAGGCGCCGCTGAAGGCGACCTTGCGGGTCGAGGTCTACGAGTTCGGCGGCCGGCCGGTGATCGAGAGCGTCGAGCTGCCGGTGCGCGAGAAGCCGCTCTATATCGGCATCAAGCCGCTGTTCGCCGATGAGGAAGTGCCGGAGGGCAGCAATGCGCAGTTCCAGGTCATTGCGCTCGACAAGACCGGCGCGCCGACGGCGGTGTCCAAGCTGGACTACCGGCTGATCCGCGAGGAGTGGAGCTACGACTGGTTCTACAGCGGCAGCGCCTGGGACTATCACGTGTCGATCCAAGACGGCGAAGCCCGGATTGGCAATCTGACCAATGTCCCCAGCGAGCCCGTCACCATCAGCGAGACAGTACAGTGGGGCAACTATCGCCTCGAGGTCTACGATCCGGCAACTGGTGCCGCCAGCTCCATGCGCTTCCATGCCGGTTGGTCCGCCAAGCCGGGCAGCGGTGAATCTCCTGACCGCCTGCAGGTCGTCAGCGACAAGGCGAGCTACAAGGCCGGCGAGACCGCGCAGATCCAGCTGCGGGCGCCATTCGCAGGCGAGGTGCTGGTCGCCATCGCCACCGACCGGGTGCTGGACACGCGCGTCGTCTCCATCCCGGCCGAGGGCAGGGTGATCGAGATCGAGATCGATCCGGAGTGGGGCGCCGGCGCCTATGTCCTGGCGAGCGCATTCCGCCCGGGCCGCGAGCAAGAGCGAGGCCCGGGCCGTGCTGTCGGCGTTACGTGGCTGGCGGTCGATGCCGCGCCGCGCACAATCCAGGTGCAGATGCAGGTGCCGGGCAAGGTGCTGCCGCGGCAGAAGGTCGAGATTCCGGTGACGCTGTCGAACCTCAGCGGCGCGACGGCGTATCTGACCGTCGCCGCGGTCGATGAAGGTATTCTGACCTTGACCGACTTCGAGAGTCCCGATCCGGTCGACTACTTCTTCGGCAAGAAGCGGCTGCAGGTCGAACTGCGCGACCTCTACGGCCAGTTGATCGACGGCAACGCAGGGCGCCGCGGCCAGATCCGCGAAGGCGGCGACGGCGAGTCCGCACAGCGCGGCGCGCCGAAGAAGATCGAATTGGTGGCGCTCTATTCCGGACTGGTCGAGGTCGGCCAGGATGGCAAGGCCACGATCACCTTCGACATCCCCGACTATAACGGCCGCCTGCGCCTGATGGCGGTCGCGTACGACGCGCAGAATGTCGGCTGGGCCGAGGCCGGGCTGGTGGTGCGCGATCCGGTGATCGCCGAGATCTCCGCGCCGCGCTTCCTGGCGCCGGGCGACAAGAGCACCCTGTCGTTGACGCTGCAGAACCTGGACGGCGTGGCGGGACGCTATGACGTGGCGTTCGCGTCTACCGGAGATGTGCAGCTGGCCGAGGGCGCCAGTGCCGGCGTCGAGCTGCCACAGGGCGGCACCACGTATCTGCGCGTCGCGCTGCTGGGCCAGCGCGTCGGCAATGGCGAGATCACCCTGTCGCTGAAGGGGCCGGGCGGCTATGCGCTCGACCGCACCATCGCGATCCCGGTGCGGCCAGCCAACACGCCAGTCACCGAGACGCTGACCATGCGGCTGATGCCGGGCGAGGCGATGACGCTCAACCAGTCGGCGCTCGATCCGTTCCTGGACGGCGCGCAGCTGCGCGCGAGCTTCAGCACCACGCCGAACCTCGACGTGCAGACCATCCTCGCCAACCTGGAGCACTATCCCTACGGCTGCCTGGAGCAGACCATCTCCCGGGCCTATCCGCTGCTGGTGGCGGGCGACGTCGCCGAGCTGTGGGCGATCGAGGACCGCTACAAGCAGATCGACAGGGAGCAGCTGCAGAAGGCCATCCAGAGCACGCTCAACCGGCAGCGTTACGACGGCCTGTTCGGGTTGTGGACGGCGTTCGACTCCGGCGAGCCGTGGCTCTCGGCCTTCACCATGGACTTCCTGATGCGCGCGAAGGAGAAGGGCTACGCGATCCCGCAGTCCGCGATCGATCAGGGCATGGAGGGCATCCGCCGGATCGCGAGCGGGCAGAGCGGCGTCAACAGCGATGATGACCGCTACGGCCGCGGACCGTCGGCGCAAGCCTACGCACAGTATGTGCTGGCGCGCGCCGGCCAGGCCAAGCTGGCCGACCTGCGCTACACGGCGGATCAGATCTCGCAGCGTTCGGCGCCGGCCCTGGCGCTCGCGCACCTGGCTGCTGCGCTCGCGATGAGCGGCGAGCAGCAGCGCGCGACCCAGCTGTTCGATGCCGCCACCAAGGCGGCCGAGCGGCGCGGCTACGGCTGGTGGGACTACGGCTCGACGCTGCGCGATACGGCGGCGATCGCGTTCCTGATGGCAGAGAGCAAGCAATCCGGCCTCGACCCGACGCCGCTGATCGGCCGCGTCTCGGACCTGCAGGGCCAGAACCGCTGGCTCAGCACGCAGGAGCAGGTGTGGATCCTGCTGGCGGCCAAGGCGACAGCAGGGCAGGCGACCGGCCTCAAGCTCGACGTCTCAGACGGCGTCAGCGTGGTGCAGGACAAGACCTTCTACATGCCTGCCGCGATGTCGCTGCCCTCGGCGAAGACCGTCACCAACCGCGGCGACGTGCCGGTCTATGCCAAGGCGTCGGTCACCGGCGTGCCGCGCGCAGACCTGCCGCCGGCGGATGAGGGCTTCACCATCGCGCGGACCATCTACACGACCGACGGGGCCGAAGCCGACCTCGCCAACGTGAAGCAGAACGACCTGATGGTGGTGGTGCTGACCGGACGCGCGACCAGCGGCCTCGATCACCAGGCCCTGATCACCGACCTGCTGCCGGCCGGCTTCGAAGCGGAGATCGCGAGCCTCGCCAGCGCGCGGCAGACCGGCGACTACAGCTGGCTGCCGGCGCTGACCACGCCGCTCTATGCCGAGTATCGCGATGACCGGTTCGTGGCGGCGTTCGATGTCTACGACGAAAACAGCGACAGCCGCGCGTTCACCTTCGCCTACCTGGTGCGGGCGGTGACGCCGGGCGACTACAAGGTGCCGGCGCCGAGCATCGAGGACATGTACAAGCCGAACTACCGCGGCCGCGGCGCCGTCGGCAAGATGCGCATCGCGGCGGCGGAATAGCCGATGAAGCTGCGCCTGCGATCGGCGGCGATCGTCCTCGGCGTTGCCCTCGGGGCAACGGCCGGGACGGCGTTTGTCGCCGACCGCATGCTGCCGCCGCCGCTCGAGCGCCTGGATTCGGTCTCGACCCTCGTCCTGGATCGCAACGGTCGCGTGCTGCGCGCCTATACTGCTGACGAGGGTGCATGGCGGCTGCCGGCCGACCTTGCACAGACCGATCCGAAGCTCCTGCACTTCCTCCTGGCCTACGAGGATCAACGCTTCCGTGCGCACCCGGGCGTCGATGTGCTTGCCGTCGCACGGGCGACATGGCAGGCGGCGAGCCACGGCCGCGTCGTGTCGGGCGCCTCGACCCTCACGATGCAGCTGGCGCGGCTGATGGAGCCGAGCCGGCGCACCCTCGGCGCCAAGCTCGCCGAGATGGGGCGCGCGCAGCAGATCGAGCAGCGCTTGAGCAAGGATGAGATCCTCGGCGCCTACCTCACCTTCGCGCCCTATGGCGGCAACCTCGAGGGCGTGCGCGCCGCGAGCCTCGCTTATTTAGGCAAAGAGCCGCGGCGCCTGACCGACGCCGAGGCGGCGCTGCTGGTCGCCTTGCCGCAAGCGCCGGAGACGGTGAGGCCCGATCGCTTCCCGCTCGCCGCCAAGAGCGCGCGCGACAAGGTGCTGCGCCTGATGCTGGAGCGCGGGCTGATCGATGCGCGGGCGCTCGAAACGGCGCTGGCCGAAGCCGTGCCCGAAAAGCGCCAGGAGTTTCCACTCAGCGCACCGCACCTCGC
>DATFDU010000318.1:0-4298 GCA_035251915.1 Dongiaceae bacterium
CATGACGCGCCTGCGCCGGCGCATCGCCGAGCGGCTGAAGCAGGCGCAGAACAATGCCGCCATGCTCACCACCTTCAACGAGGTGGACATGGGTGCGATCATGGCGCTGCGCGAGCAGTACAAGGAGAGCTTCGAGAAGCGCCACAAGGTGAAGCTGGGCTTCATGGGCTTCTTCGCGAAGGCCGCGATCCAGGCGCTGAAGGAGATTCCGGCGGTCAACGGCGAGATCGACGGCAGCGACATCATCTACAAGAACCACTACGACATCGGCGTCGCGGTCGGCACCGAGCAGGGCCTGGTGGTGCCGGTGGTGCGCGATGCCGACAAGCTGAGCCTGCCGCAGATCGAGGCCAGGATCGGCGAGCTCGGCAAGCGCGCCCGCGACGGCAAGCTGGCGGTCGAGGATCTGATGGGCGGCACCTTCACCATCTCCAACGGCGGCGTCTATGGCTCGCTGATGTCGACGCCGATCCTCAACCCGCCGCAGTCCGGCATCCTTGGCATGCACAAGATCCAGCAGCGCCCGATCGCGGTCGACGGCAAGATCGAGATCCGGCCGATGATGTATCTGGCGCTCAGCTACGATCACCGCATCATCGACGGGCGCGAGGCCGTCACTTTCCTGGTGCGCCTCAAGGAATGCCTGGAAGATCCGCAGCGCCTTATCCTGGAACTGTGATCGTGGCGAAGCTGCAGGCCAAAAGCGCCGCTCGTAAATCTGCGGCGCTCAAGACCGGTAGGCGCGGCCGCATTCCGTACTACAACCAGACCACCGACTTCACCTGCGGACCGTCATCGCTGCTGATGGCGATGAAGGCGCTCGATCCGAAGTCCGACGTCTCGCGCACCCATGAGCTGCTTCTGTGGCGCGAGGCCAACACCGTCTTCATGGGCAGCGATGGCCATGGCGGTTGCGGCGCGACCGGCCTCGCGCTCGCCGCCCATCGGCGCGGCTTCAAGGTCGAGGTCTGGGTCAACCACAAGGGCACGCTGCTGGGCTCGCGGCCCAAGACCAGGGACCGCGCCAGGGTGATGAGCCTGCTGCAGCAGGCCGATGTCGCTGAGATGAAGCGGCTGAAGATCCCGTACCGCATCGGCGCGCTTTCGGTCGACCAGCTGCAGGCGGAGATGGCGGGCGGCGCCATTCCGGTCGTGCTGGTCAGCATGGACTACATCCACAAGGATACGACCGCCCATTGGGTGGTGGTGACCGGTATCGACGGCGAGACGGTCACGGTCAACGATCCGTGGATTTCAAAGAACCTTGGGAATACGCGCAGGACCATGCAGGACTACGTGGTGCCGCGCGACGCTTTCCACGCCATGACGGCGTATGGGACCAAGAAGGAACGCGCGACGGTTCTCCTCCGGCGCCGCTGAGACAAGAAGGACAGGATATGGCGGAACAGACCTTCGCCGTGGTGGTGATCGGCAGCGGCCCCGGCGGCTATGTCTGCGCCATCAAGGCGGCGCAGCTGGGATTGAAGACCGCCTGCGTCGAGAAGCGCGGCACCCTCGGCGGCACCTGTCTCAATATCGGCTGCATCCCGTCCAAGGCGCTGCTGCAATCCTCGCATCTCTATGCGATGGCTGGCCACGAGCTGGCGCAGCACGGCGTGAAGGCGGGCAAGGTCGAACTCGACTTCAAGACCCTGATGGGCCGCAAGGACAAGGTGGTCGCGGATTTCACCAAGGGCATCGAATTCCTGTTCCGCAAGAACAAGGTGACGTGGCTGAAGGGCCTCGGCCGCCTGGTCGGCAACGGCAAGGTCGAGATCCTGAACGACGGCAAGGGCGAGGTCGTCAGCGCCAAGCACATCATCATCGCCACCGGCTCGGACGTGACGCCGCTCAAGGGCGTGGAGATCGACGAGCAGCAGGTCGTGACCTCGACCGGCGCGCTGGCGCTGGAAAAGGTGCCGGAGCATTTGATCGTGATCGGCGGCGGCGTGATCGGGCTGGAGCTCGGCTCGGTCTGGCGTCGCCTCGGCGCCAAGGTGACGGTGGTCGAATTCCTCGACCGCATCGTCGCCACCATGGATGCGGAGATCGGCGCCGCCTACCAGAAGATCCTCCAGAAGCAGGGCATCGCGTTCAAGCTCGGCACCAAGGTGACGAGCGCCAAGAAGGCCAACGGCAAGGTGACCTTGAGCCTGGAACCCGCCAACGGCGGCGCGGCGGAGGAGCTGACCGGCGACGTGGTGCTGGTCTCGATCGGCAGGCGCCCTTATATCGACGGCCTGGCGCTGGAGTTCGCCGGCGTGAAGCTGGACGACAAGGGCCGCATCGCGGTCGACGCGCATTTCCAGACCAATGTGCCCGGCATCTATGCCATCGGTGACGTGATCCATGGTCCCATGCTGGCGCACAAGGCGGAGGAGGAGGGCGTCGCCCTTGCCGAGATGCTGGCGGGCCAGGCGGGCCACGTGAACTATGAGACGTGCCCCAACATCGTCTACACCTGGCCGGAGCTGGCCAGCGTCGGCAAGACCGAGGAGGAGCTGAAGGCCGCCGGCATCGCGTATAAGGTCGGCAAGTTCCCGTTCCTGGCGAACTCGCGCGCCAAGGCCAACGCCGACACCGACGGCATGGTGAAGCTGCTGGCCGATGCGACCACGGACCGCCTGCTCGGCGCGCACGTGCTTGGCCCGGAAGCCGGCACGCTGATCCACGAAATCTCGATGGCGATGGAGTTCGGCGGCTCGGCCGAAGACGTCGCCCGCGCCTTCCACGGCCACCCGACGCTCAACGAAGCCATCAAGGAAGCCGCGCTGGTGATCGCGAGCAAGCCGATCCACATGTGAGTGGGTGGATGAGGGTGAGATGACTGACTTGTGGCAGCTTCGCGTGCAGCCGTTGCTCTCCATCCAGCGCGCGCTGCTCGGCGAGGTCACGCCGAACATCCGTGTCGTAACGGCGCAGATCGACTCAAGTACGATCACCCTGCGCTGGCTGATCGATGGCGAGATTTCGGAGAATCTCAGGTGCGATCTAAGTGTGGTAGGGACGGAGGTCGTCGCGGACTTTGCAAAGCACGAGATCGTGGAAGAGTTTATCCGCTGCGATGCGTCCCATGCGATGGACGAGTATTTTCTCGATCACGTTGCTTACCGCCGCAAAGAGTAGCAGGCTGCTTCAACGCTGACAGTCGCATACGTACAGGCTTGCGCTTCGCTTGGCCGGGATGACATGCTGGGGAGTGTTGGCGAAGGAACCTACTGCCCGACCGCGTGCTTCTTCAGGTAGTCCTGCGTGAACTGGCCCCACACCGTGAGACTGCCGCCCGGCTTGCGCAAGCTGGGGCCGTAGTCGGGGTTCCAGCACCACGCGACCGATGACAGACCGCGCGCGTCCATGAAGTCGGCGAACGGCGCGCCGTAGTCCTCCGCCGTGCCGGACCAGTGCTGCTTGGCTTCGGGCTCGAAGCCCCATTCGGTGACGATGACCGGCTTCTCCTGGTCGAGATCGTCGAGCGTATCCGCCCACTCCTCGGGATAGTGGCCGGGATAGACGTGCCAGACATAGCCGGTCTGCTCGTCGGGCAGCAGCGACTCACGCAGACCGCGCAGGTTGTAGGCCCACAGCGGCGGCGCCACCAGCACGATGTTGTCGTTGCCGCTGGCGCGGATGGCGTCGGTCAGAACCCGCCAGTAGGGGCGGTATTCCTTCCAGTAGGCGAGGTCGCCGCCTTCCTCCTCCTCGGTGTTGCTGCTCGGCTCGTTCCACAGCTCGAACAGGATGCCGGGGTCGGTGTGGTTGAGCGCGATGGTCATCCAGAAATCCATCGCCAGGGTGAAGCGCGAATCGTAGTAGTCGGTCTTCGTGATCGGGTCGGTGATGTCGAAATATTCGAGCGCGTAGCCGTCCGGGAAGCCGATCGCGTGATAGTCGATGATGACATAGAGCCCGGCGGCGCGCGCCTGGTCGATGTGCCGCTTCAGCGTCGACAGCGCCTCGTCCTTCTTGTCGCGCCAGGTGCCGGGATGGATGGAGAGGCGCACCACGTTGGCGTGCCAGTCCCTGGCAATCTCCGGATAGGGATCGACGTCGCTGGGCAGGTGGGTGACGTCGCCCATCGCGATGCCGCGCAGGACGACAGGCCGGTCGCCTTCGACGAACTGGTTGCCTTGCACGGTGAGCGCGTGGGCCGACACCGGCAGCAGCAATGCGACCGCCGCGAAGATGAGGATCAGCTGGCGTCCGAGCGCAGCGACATGACGGCGATCGCGTCGCTCTCCTTGCCGCCGAGCCTGCGGTAGAAGTCGAAGGCCGCTTGGTTCGGCCGATAGACGTACCAT
>DATFDU010000319.1:0-8187 GCA_035251915.1 Dongiaceae bacterium
CTACGCCAGGCTGAAGAATGCCGGCGTCGAGGTGCTCTATGACGATCGCGACGAGCGGGCGGGCGCCAAGTTCGCCGAGATGGACTTGATCGGCCTCCCCTGGCAGCTGGTGGTCGGTCCGCGCGGCGCCGCCAAGGGCCAGGTCGAGATGAAGAACCGCAAGACCGGCGAGAAGGTCGAGCTCAGCGCCGACGCGGCGTTGCAGCGATTGGGCGCATGATCTTTTCCGCGTTCGAGCGTCTCGTCGCCTTCCGGTACCTGCGCGCGCGCCGGGAAGAGGGGTTTGTCTCCGTCATCGCCGCGTTCTCGCTCGCCGGCATCGCCATCGGCGTCGCTGCCCTGATCATCGTCATGTCCGTGATGAACGGCTTCCGCGCCGAGTTGCTGAGCCGCATTCTCGGCGTGCAGAGCCACATCACGGTCAACTCGATTCAGGGTCCGTTGCCGGACTATGCGGAGGTCGCGGACAAGCTGAAGCAGCTGCCGGGCGTGCAGAGCGTGTCGCCGATGCTCGACGGCCAGGTGTTCGTGTCGGCCAACGGCACGGGCGTCGGCGCCTATATGCGCGGCTACCGGCAAGAGGACTTCAAGAACCGGTCGGAGCTTGCCAACAATCTGGTCGCCGGTTCGGTCGACAACTTCCACGGCGAGGACGTTGCGATCATTGGCGCGCGGATGGCGGATACGCTGAGCCTGGGCGTCGGCTCGGTGTTCAAGGCGATTTCGCCGCGGACCTCGAGCACGATGATGGGGAATCTGCCGCGCATTCGTGAGTTCGAGGTCGTCGGCGTTTTCGATGTCGGGATGTACGAGTATGACAGCTCCTACATCTTCATCCCGTTGGAAGCCGCGCAGATCTACTTCAAGCAGCCCAAGGGTGTCGGCAAGTTCGAGGTCATGGCCAACGACCCGGAGAACGTGAACCAGGTCAAGGCGGAGCTCGCCAAGGCGCTGGGACCCGGATACCAGCTGTCCGACTGGCAGCTCGCGACCGCCAGCTTCTTCGGGGCGGTCGAGGTCGAGCGCAACGTCATGTTCATCATCCTCACCCTCATCGTGATCGTTGCGGCGTTCAACATCATCTCCGGACAGATCATGATGGTGAAGGAGAAGGGCCGGAACATCGCGATCATGCGCACCATGGGCGCGACGCGCGGCGCGATTCTGCGGGTGTTCCTGTTGTCGGGCGCCAGCATCGGCATCGTCGGCACGTTCGTCGGCTGCGTGCTCGGCACCGCCTTCGCGGTCAATATCGAGACCATCCGGCGCTGGCTCGAGGCGCTGAGCGGGGTGCCGCTGTTCAACGAGACGGTCTATTTCCTCTCCAAGCTGCCGGCGATCGTCGATCCGATCGAGGTCACGCTGATCGTGGTGATGGCGCTGATCCTGACGCTGCTAGCGTCGCTCTATCCGGCCTGGCGGGCGGCACGGCTCGATCCGGTGGAGGCGCTGCGCTATGAGTAAGGCGGCGCTCCAACTGAAGAACGTGCAGCAGCGTTTCCGGCAGGCCGGAAACGGCTTCCTGGAAGTGATCAAGTGCGCGGACCTCGAGGTGTGGCCGGGTGAAATGGTGGCGCTGGTTGGTCCATCGGGCTCCGGCAAGTCGACCCTGCTGCACATCTCCGGCCTGCTGGAGCATCAGGCCGACGGCGATGTCGTGATCAAGGGCACGGCGACCCGCGCGCTCAGCGACGACAAGCGCACGGCGCTACGCCGCACCACCATGGGGTTCGTCTACCAGTATCACCACCTGCTGCCCGAATTTTCGGCGCTCGAGAACGTCGTCATCCCGCAGATGATCGCCGGCAAGCCGCGCGCCGACGCCCGTGCACGGGCGACCGCGCTGCTCAGACGCGTGGGGCTGGGTGAGCGCCTGGCTCATCGCCCGGCCAAGCTGTCGGGCGGCGAGCAGCAGCGGGTCGCCATCGCGCGCGCCCTGGCCAACAGCCCGACCCTGCTGCTGGCCGACGAGCCGACCGGCAATCTCGACATCCATACCGCCGACAACGTATTTGCCATGCTGGCCCAGCTGGTGCGCGAGGAAGGGGTGGCGGCGCTGATCGCGACCCACAACCTGGAGATCGCGCGGCGCATGGACCGGGCCGTCACGATTCAGGAGGGGGTGCTGGTCGCGGCTTGACCTCTGGACGGTCGGTCTTCCGATCCTGCACTTGTCACAAACCTGTCATCTGCAAACAATACGAGAGTCATGCACGCTGACTACCCAGTGAAGGCCACGCGACAGCAGATTCGTCAGCGCCGGCCACTTTCCTGGGAGAGCCAAAATGACCGAGGATCGTCACTATCGCTTGCCGCGCGTCCTCAAGGATGAGGACGATCTGAACCCAAGCAATACGAGCTTGGGCGCCACGTTTCAGGACATTGCAAACATCCGGTTCAGTCGTCGCGCGGCGCTGAAAGGGCTGCTTGCCACCAGCGCTCTAACGGCGGTCGGTGCGGCCGCCGGGCCGCTGGGTCAGGCGCAGGCCGCGGCCGGATCATCGACGCTCACGTTCAGCGAGATTCCTCATGGCTACGATGCCGAGTTCCATGTGGCAGAAGGCTACGATGCGCAGATCCTGCTGCGCTGGGGCGACAAGGTGCTGGCGGACGCGCCGGAATTCTCGGTGGGCAAGCTGACTGGTGAAGGGCAGGCCAGGCAGTTCGGCTACAACTGCGATTTCATCGGCTACATGCCGCTGCCGGCCGGTTCCGACAACAGCGAGAACGGCGTGCTTTTCATAAACCACGAATACACCATTCCGCATTTGATGTTCCCCGGCTTCGCCGACGACAAGGCGGCATTGGAAGGAACCACGGCGGAGACGACGGCGATCGAGATGGCGGCCCACGGCGGTTCCGTCGTCGAGGTCAAGAAGGAAAGCGGCGCCTGGAAGGTGGTCGATGGCAGCAAATACAATCGCCGCATCACATTGAACACGGAGATGGACGTCGCCGGCCCGGCGGCTGGTCACGATCGGCTCAGGACCTCCGCCGATCCGAGCGCCAAATTGGTGCTCGGCATGATCAACAACTGCGCCGGCGGCTGGACACCCTGGGGTACGATCCTGACCGGCGAGGAGAACTTCCATCAGTATTTCGGCGGAGATCCCACCGGCACGGCGGAGGCCACCAATCACAAGCGCTACGGCCTCAAGGGCGAGCCAAGCTATCCCTGGGGCAAATTCGTCGACCGTTTCGACGTGATAAAGGAACCGAACGAGCCCAACCGTTTCGGCTGGATCGTCGAGGTCAATCCCTATGAGCCGGACCAGCCGCCGGTGAAGCGCACGGCGCTTGGCCGATTCAAGCACGAAGGCGCCCAGGCGGTCGTCAGCGCGGATGGGCGTGTGGTCGCCTATACCGGCGACGACGAGCGTTTCGAGTATGTCTACAAGTATGTCAGCAACGGCACCTTTGATCCCGCCGCGGGTTTCGCGAATTCCGCGCTGCTGGACGACGGGGTCCTCCACGTCGCGAAGTTCTCCGACGATGGCAATGTCGAATGGCTGCCGCTGGTCCATGGTCAGGGCAAACTCACCGAAACGAACGGCTTTAAGTCACAGGCTGATGTGCTGATCGAAGCGCGCCGGGCGGCGGACCTGCTCGAGGCCACCAAGATGGACCGACCGGAGGACATCGAGGTCGATCCGAAGACCGGCAAGGTCTACATCTGCCTCACCAAGAACGACAAGCGCAAGCCGGACCAGGTCGACGCGGTGAACGCGCGCGCCGACAACAAGTGGGGCCACATCGTCGAACTGACGCCGCCGGTCAAGGACAGCAAGGCCGACCATGGGGCGACCAAGTTTGCGTGGGACATCTTCATTCACGCGGGCAATCCAAAGGATGCTGCGCAGGGCGCCAAGTACGGCGGTGAGGTCAGCGAGAGTGGCTGGTTCGCCTGTCCTGACAACGTCGCCTTCGATCCGAAAGGCCGGATCTGGATCGCCACCGACGGCTTCCCGGATTTTGGCGTCCACGACGGAGTCTGGGCGGCTGACCTGGATGGCGACGGACGCGCGATCACCAGGCACTTCCTGGGCTGCCCGCGCGGTGCGGAATTGTGCGGCCCGGTTTTCACGCCGGATGGACAGACCCTGTTCGTGTCGGTCCAGCATCCGGGTGAAGAGAAGGAGTCCAACTTCGACAATCCGACGACGCGCTGGCCGGACTTCGCCGACGGCGTGCCGCCGCGGCCATCGGTCGTCGCAATCGTGAAAAAGGGCGGTGGCGAGATCGGCAGCTGAGGCACACAAGCGTTCGGCCTGCGATCCGTGGGGGTGCTTCCCTGTCCTGACCCCTCTTCCCCGGAAGCGGGGTCTTTCCTTGCGTCGCCGGTGGGCGTCATTTTTTCCTTAAGGTTCGACTCGGCGGGTCGCTAAACTGGTCGGAGAGCAACGACCAGAGCAGCCATGCCCTTCGCCGATTTCGTCCACCTGCGCGTCCATTCCGCTTATTCGCTGTCCGAAGGGGCGATCAAGCCCAAGCAGCTGGTGGAGCTGGCGCGCCGCCAGCAGATGCCGGCCGTGGCGGTCACGGACACCGGCAACCTGTTCGGCGCCATGGAGTTCGCGAGCTACGCCAAGGACGCCGGCGTCCAGCCGATCACCGGCTGCCTGATGTCGATCACCCGGCCGGACGAGCCGGACGGCCCGGGCATGCGGCCGGCACCGGACCAGCTGGTTTTGCTGGTGCAGAACGAGGCCGGTTACCGCAACCTCATGAAGCTGACCAGCGACGCGTTCCTCGGCACCGAGCCGGGGCTCATCCCGCAGGTCTCACTGTCGAATCTGGCGGCGCATGCGGAGGGATTGCTGGCCTTGACCGGCGGCGTGGCGGGTGAAGTGGGGCGGCACCTGGTGGAGAACCGGCCGGAGGCGGCGCGCATCTCGCTGGACCGGCTGAGGAGCATCTTCCCGGGCCGCCTCTATATCGAGATCCAGCGGCATGGGTCGCCGCAGGAGAACCAGATCGAAGAGGCGCTGATCGAGCTCGCCTATGCGACCGACCTGCCGCTGGTTGCCACCAACGACGTGTTCTTCAGCGACGAAGGGATGTTCGCGGCCCACGATGCGCTGTTGTGCATCGCCCAGGGCTCCTATGTCGACAATCCCGACCGGCGGCGGGTGACGCAGGAGCATCGCTTCAAGTCCGCGCGCGAGATGCGCGAGCTGTTCCGCGATCTGCCGGAGGCAATCGACAATACACTGGTGATCGCGCAGCGCTGCGCCTTCATGCCGCCGGCGCGCAAGCCGATCCTGCCGGCGTTCGAGGAAGGGGCGGACGAGCCGACCGTGCTGCGCGAAAAGGCGCGCGAGGGACTGGAACTGCGCTTCAAGGTGCTCGGCATCGAAGGCGAGGCGCGCAAGCCGTACGAGGAACGGCTGGAATTCGAGCTGGGCGTCATTATCCAGATGGGCTTCCCCGGCTACTTCCTGATCGTCGCCGAGTTCATCCAGTGGGCCAAGCAGCAGACCCCGCCGATCCCGGTAGGGCCCGGCCGTGGTTCCGGTGCCGGTTCGGTGGTGGCCTGGGCGCTGACCATCACCGATCTCGACCCGCTGCGCTTCGGCCTGCTGTTCGAGCGCTTCCTCAATCCCGAGCGCGTGTCGATGCCGGACTTCGACATCGACTTCTGCCAGGACCGGCGCGACGAGGTGCTGCGCCACGTGCAGGAGCGCTACGGCCGCGACCGCGTCGCCCAGATCATCACCTTCGGCAAGCTGCAGGCGCGCGCGGCGCTGCGCGACGTCGGCCGCGTGCTGCAGATGCCGTACGGCCAGGTCGACCGCCTGTGCAAGATGGTGCCGAACAATCCCGCCAACCCGGTGATGCTGAAGGACGCCATCGAGAGCGAGCCGATGCTGCAGCAGGCACGGGACGACGACCCGGCCGTGCGCCGCATGCTGGAGACGGCGCTGAAGCTCGAAGGTCTCTACCGCCACGCCTCGACCCATGCGGCGGGTGTGGTGATCGGCGACCGCCCGCTCGACCAGCTGGTGCCGCTCTATCGCGATCCGCGCTCCGACATGCCGGTGACGCAGTTCAACATGAAGGACGTCGAGAAGGCCGGACTGGTCAAGTTCGACTTCCTTGGGCTCAAGACCCTGACCGTGCTGCAGACCGCGGTCGAGCACGTCCAGAAAAGCACCGGCCAGACGCTCGACCTGCTGAACCTGCCGCTCGACGATCCCAAGACTTTCGCCATGCTGGCCAACGCCGATGCGACCGGGGTGTTCCAGCTGGAAAGTTCGGGCATGCGTGACGTGCTCAAGAAGCTGAAGCCCGACCGCTTCGAGGACATCATCGCCGTGGTGGCGCTCTACCGCCCCGGCCCGATGGACAACATCCCGCGCTACATCAACTGCAAGCACGGCAAGGAACAGCCCGACTACCTGCATCCCTCGCTCGAAGGCATCCTCAAGGAGACCTTCGGCATCATGATCTACCAGGAACAGGTCATGGAGATCGCCAAGGTGTTGTCCGGCTTCACGCTGGGCAATGCCGACCTGCTGCGCCGCGCCATGGGCAAGAAGATCAAGGAGGAGATGGAGGCGCAGCGCAAAGCTTTCATCGAAGGCGCAGTCGCCAACAAGGTGAACGCCGACAAGGCGGCGCAGATCTTCGACCAGGTCAACAAGTTCGCCGGTTATGGCTTCAACAAGAGCCACGCCGCCGCCTATGCGTTGGTGGCGTACCAGACGGCGTATCTCAAGGCGAACTACCCGGTCGAGTTCCTGGCCGCGTCGATGACCTACGAGCTTGCCAACACCGACAAGCTCAACGTCTTCCGCCAGGAGCTGACGCGCCAGGACATCGCGCTGCTGCCGCCGGACATCAACAAGTCCTTCCCGACCTTCTCGGTGGAGCGGCAGGGGGACGGATCGCTCGCCGTGCGCTATGCGCTCGCCGCCGTGAAGAATGTCGGGCTCGGTGCCATCCAGACCATGGTCAGGACGCGGGAGGAGGGCGGGCCGTTCCGCGACCTCGCCGATTTCTGCGAGCGCATCGACCCCAAGGCGCTGAACAAGCGACAGCTCGAGAACCTGGTGCTGGCCGGCGCGTTCGATTCCATCCACCCCAACCGCAAGCAGGTGTTCGAGGCGGTGGAGCAGATGCTGCGCCAGGCGGCGGCCGTCACCGAAGCGCGCACCAGCACCCAGAACAGCCTGTTCGGCGATGCCGCCAAGGCCAAGGTGACGCTGTCCGCGACCCTCGACTGGTCGCCGATGGAGCGCCTACAGAACGAGTTCGGCGCCATCGGCTTCTATCTCTCCGCCCATCCGCTCGACGCCTATGGCGCCAGCCTGAAGCGCCTCGACGTGGTGTCACATGCGGAACTCGGCACCTGGATGCGATCGCGCGGCAGCAGCCGGGCCAAGGTTGCCGGCCTGCTGCTCAGCAAGCAGGAGAAGACCTCCGCCAAGGGCAACCGCTTCGCCTTCCTGCAGCTGACTGACCAGTCCGGCATGTACGAAGCGACGATCTTCTCCGACCGCCTGCAGACGGCGCGCGAGCACCTGGAGCCAGGGCGGCCCCTGCTGCTGTCGGTCGACATCCGGTCGGAGGAAGACAGCCTGCGCCTGATGGTGAACTCGGTGGAGCCGCTGGACCGCGCCGTCGCCAACACCGCCGCCGGCCTGCGCATCTTTCTGCGCGATCCTGGCGCGGTCTCCAGCCTGCGCAACATCCTCGCCACCGCCGGCAAGGGAAAGGGCAGGATCGAGCTGGCCCTGGACGTCCCGGACCGGTCCTGGGAGGTAGCCGTCACGCTGCCCGGCGGCTACGCGGTTTCCGGCGCGGTCCGCGGCGCAGTGACCGCGATTCCGGGCGTGGTTGCGGTGCAAGATACGTAACGCGCCGTAGGGCATTGAATCTGCAACAATATTGAGTCGCGCGGCGATCGGGTGTGGGCGGTGGATAAGCCGCTTTTGCCCTTGCAAATCAGCGGCTAAGCCGCTACTTAACCCGCGCTTGAAATCCCATGCGGGTTCGCGCGCTGGCGGGGAGAAATCCCGTCGGTTCGCTCCGGTGCCGGAAAGTCCGGTCACTTACCCGCAGAGGCCTAACCGGAAAAGGACGTTTCTCATGGCGATGCCGCATTTCTCCATGCGTCAGCTCTTGGAAGCTGGCGTGCACTTTGGTCACCACACCCGCCGCTGGAATCCGAAGATGGCTCCGTTC
>DATFDU010000320.1:0-3200 GCA_035251915.1 Dongiaceae bacterium
GGGTATTTCCTCATGCGGGTGGCGATGGGCTCGAGGATTGGGTCCCTCTCGCTGCGGCCGACGTCAAATCCGGATCCCCCATGCAGCGCGGCCGCACCTACTTCAACGCGCCGGATGTCGGCCTCAGCGCGGGGGTCTGGGATTGCACCGCGTTCGAAGGAACGATGGCGCCCTACTCCGTCGACGAGTTCATGATCCTGCTCGAGGGCACCGGCACGATGACGGAGACGAACGGCCGCGTGACGCGGGTCGAGGCCGGCGAGGCATTCGTCATTCCACGCGGACTCGCCTGTGCGTGGAAGCAGGATGGCTATGCCCGCAAGATCTTTGTGATCTATGAGAATCCCGCGGCACCGGTGCCGGCCGAGCCGGCTTCCGACCATGTCATCAAGCTGGCCCGGGGCGCGGCGCTCGCGCCATGCGCCGGACCCGATCCGGAACTGCTGAACGGCGCCGGGCCGCGTTGCGCCGAGCATGTTGCCTATAGCGACGCCAGCGGGCAGCTCACCGTCGGGCTGTGGTCGGCGACGCCCTATGACCGCAAGGCGACGCCGTTCGGCCGCTATGAGCTGATGCATTTCCTGGAGGGCCAGGTGGACTTGCATGGCGGCGGCACCAGCGGCCAGGCGTTCCAGGCGGGCGAGACGATCTTCGTGCCCAAGGGCACGCCGCTCGGCTGGCGCAGCACGGCCGACGTGAAGAAGATCTTCGTCATCCTGATGCCGAACGGGTGAGCAGGCCGTGACCGATCCGAACAGCTGCGACCTCCTCATCCAGCGCGCGCTGCTGTTCGACGGCGCCGGCGGGCCGCCGATCGTCGGCGACCTGGCGGTGACCGGCGATAAGATCGTGGTGATCGGCGACCTCAGGAACTGGAGCGCGCGCGAGACGGTGGATGCGCAGGGCCTGGCGCTGGCGCCGGGCTTCATCGACGTGCACACGCACGACGATCGCGCGCTGCTGATCGGCGACATGGCGAACAAGACCAGCCAGGGCGTCACCAGCGTGGTGGTGGGCAATTGCGGCATCTCGCTGGCGCCGCTGACGCTGCGCGCGGCCCCGCCGCCGCCGCTCGACCTGATCGGCGCGCAGGCGGACTATCGCTACGCCACCTTCGCGGACTACATGGCGGCGCTGGACCGGCAGCCGCCGGCGGTCAACGCGGCCTGCCTGGTCGGGCACTCCACGCTGCGTGTCGGGGTCATGGACCGGCTCGACCGGCCGGCGACCGGCGAGGAGATCGCGGCGATGCGCGCCAGACTGCAGGAGGCGCTCGATGCCGGGGCCATCGGCCTCTCCACCGGCCTCGACTACAAGCCGGCGGAAGCGGCGCCGACCGAAGAGGTGCAGGCGCTGGCCGAGCTGCTGAAGCCGGCGGGCGCGATCCACACCACCCACATGCGCAGCGAAGGCGAGCATGTGATCGAGGCGATGGACGAAGCGTTCGCGATCGGGCGCTCGGCCGACGTGCCGGTGGTGATCTCGCACTTCAAGGTGCACGGCAGGGCGAATTTCGGGCGCTCGGCGGAGACGCTGGCGAAGTTCGAGGCGCAACGGATGCGCCAGCCGCTGGCGCTCGATGCCTATCCCTATTCCGCCTCCTCGACCGTGCTGAAATCGCAGGAGCTGGGCGAGGCGCCGAAGGTGATGGTGACGTGGTCGGTGCCGCATCCGGAAGCGACCGGCCGCATGCTGGACCAAATCGCCGCCGAATGGGGCTGCCCGATCGAAGACGCCGCCAGGAAGCTGCAGCCGGCGGGCGCGGTCTATTTCGCAATGGACGAAGCGGATGTGCGGCGCATCCTCAGCTATCCCCACACCATGATCGGATCGGACGGGCTGCCGCACGACGCGCATCCGCATCCGCGCCTGTGGGGCAGCTTCCCGCGGGTGCTCGGGCACTACGCGCGCGAGGTCAGCCTGTTCCCGATGGAGGAAGCGATCCGGCGCATGACGTCGCTGCCGGCGGAGCGCTTCGGCCTCACCGGGCGCGGCCGCCTGAAGCAGAACTATGCCGCCGACCTGGTGCTGTTCGATCCCAGCACGGTGAAGGATCGCGCGACGTTCGAAGATCCCAAGCAGGTGTCCGCCGGCATCGTCGCGGTGTGGGTGAACGGCGAAAGCGTGTGGCGCGACGGCCAATCAACCGGCGCACGGCCCGGTCGCGCACTGCGTCGGCAGCAGATGCAGATCGCACTTTCCTAAAATTCGATTGATTTGCTGCATCGCTTTTGATGCGAAGTTTTCGATAGAGCGATCTCATACATCGGCCTGTGTCGCAACGAGCGTTGCGGCGCTGTCTTAACCACGAAAAGTTATTTTCGATTCATGATTGGGGCCCTACCGTTGGCTTGTTCGCGCGCAGTTGTGTCAAACGACACGCGCCGAGTGAATCGATTTCGAAAGACGGTGAGGGTCCCATGCGCACTTCAATTCGTCCTGGCAATTTCATGGCCGCCCGCGGGTCGTGGCGGCGTTGGCTCGGTCCGGCTGTCCTGGCTGCAGCAGTCAGCGCAGCGGGCGGCGCACACGCCGATGACGGCGTGCTGGCTTGGATCGTCAAGTCGATCTCCGCGGACGAGGATGGCGACATCATCCAGGCATCGGCGATGCGCGTGCCGCAAGTCGGCAGCGCGCTGGTCGCCGGCCAGCAGATTGCGACCGGCGGGGGCCAGCATATGGTGCTGGTCAATGGCCGCGACCTGGTCGAGATCCGGCCGAACAGCACAGTCAAGATCGGCGACGACGATGCGTCGACCGCGGACTCGAATATCAGCCTCGTCAATGGAACGATCCACGTGGAGGTCGGCAAGCGCGCGCCCGGCAAGACCTTCTCCATCGATGCTCCATACCTGGTGGCGACCGTCAAAGGCACACAGTTCGACGTCAGCTCGTCGAGCGAGCAGACATCCGTGTCGGTGACCGAAGGAGTCGTCGCGGTTTCCGCAGACGCCAGCGGCGCCAGCGTCGATGTCACCGTCGGCAAGACTGCCGTCGTCGGCCGACGCAACGCCGACAAGCCCGAGCTCTTGACGCCTGCCGGCAGCAGCCCAGGCGTGATCGAGACCGACGAGACCACCGAAACCACCGAAACCGCGAGCGCCGATGACGGCGGCAACGCGGGCGGTTCAGATTCCGACGGCTCGGGCGGCTCGAACTCGGGCGGCTCGAACTCGGGCGGATCTAGCTCTGGCGGTTCC
>DATFDU010000321.1:0-7015 GCA_035251915.1 Dongiaceae bacterium
GGACGTGGCCTTCGGACCGCTGGCCGGCGCCTCGACCGCGCTCGATCTCGCCTTCCGCGACGTGACCGGCGAGAGCATGGCGCACAACGCGATCGCCGCCGTGTTCGGGCCGAGTGAGACGCCGATGGACGCAGAGCCATCCGCGGATCTTGCGAGCTTCACCACAGCCGCTGGCAGGCGCGTTCAGCTTGCCGATGGCGGCCATGTTCGCCGCGGCTCGCATCAGTGATCAGATTTCAGATGCCAGATGTCAGATGCCAGAAGGCAGCATTGACATCTGATCTCTGACATCTGACATCTGAGCGCCATGGATCTTTTCGTCACCGCACCGATGGGCGAGACACGCGGGCAGGCGCGCCTCGGCGCGCGCAGCTTCGATTGCGCCCTCGGCCGCGCCGGCCTGGTCGCCGACAAGCGCGAGGGCGACGGCGGCACGCCGATCGGCCGCTTCCCGTTCCGCCGCCTGCTCTTTCGCGCCGACCGCGTCGCGCGCATCGAGACCCATTTGCCCGCGCGCCACATCGCACCCGACGACGGCTGGTGCGACGATCCGGCGTCGCCGGATTACAACAAGCCGGTCCGCCTGCCGCATCCAGCGCGGCACGAAGAGATGTGGCTGGAGAGCCGGCTCTACGATCTGGTCGTCGTCATCGGCCACAACGACGATCCCGTCGTGCCCGGCGCCGGCAGCGCCGTGTTCCTGCACGTCGCCCGCGACGACTGGGCCCCGACCGCCGGCTGCATCGCGTTCCGGCGCGAGGATTTGCTGGCGATCCTGGCGCAAGTGAGAACGTCGGATGCGATTGTGATTGGGAAGTCAGAAGTCGGAAGTCAGAAGTCAGAACTCTAAGCGTGCACGTTACTCCGCCCCCTGACTTCCGACTTCTGACTTCTGACTTCTGGCCCCGAAGATCGCCGTCCCCACGCGCACGTGCGTCGCACCCATCTGGATCGCGAGCTCGTAGTCGCCGCTCATGCCCATGCTGAGCTGCGTCAGGCCGTGCCGCTTGGCGATCTCGCCCAGCAGCGCGAAGTGCGGCGCCGGATGCTCGTCCGCCGGCGGGATGCACATCAGGCCGACGACCGGCAGCCTGTAGTCCTCGCGGCAGCGGCGGATGAAATCATCGGCCTCGCGCGGCAGGATGCCGGCCTTCTGCGGTTCCTCGCCGGTGTTGGCCTGGATGAAGAGGTCGATGCGCTTGCCGCTCTTGGCGAGCTCTGCGGCGAGGCCTTGCGCCAGCTTGTCGCGATCCACCGTCTCGATCGCGTCGCACACGTCGATCGCCTGCCTGATCTTGTTGGTCTGCAGCGGCCCGATCAAGTGCAGCCTGAGGTCCGGATAGCGCGCGCGCAGCGGAGGGAACTTTGCCGCCGCCTCCTGCACGCGGTTCTCGCCGAACAGGCGATGCCCGGCCGCAAGCGCCGCCTCGATCGCCTCCGCCGGATGAGTCTTGCCGACCGCCACCAGATGCACGTCATCGGGCGCGCGCTGCCATTCCCTGGCCTGCTTCGCGATCCGCGCCTTCACCTCAGTGAGGTTGGCGGCAATATGTGCGTAATCGGTCATGCCGAAACGATAGATCAGAACGAGACGGCGCTGCCAATGCCGAATTCCAGCCCGTCATAGTCGTCATCGCCGGCGAAGAACTCGTTCTCCGGATCGAAGTCGCGCCAGGTATAGCCGACCTGGCCGTCGAGGTTGATGCCGGGCCCGAGCGCATGGTTGACCGTCGCCACCGCGCGCTGCTGCACCTGCTCGATCTTGAGGTTGTCGCCAACGCCGAAATCCCGCCGGAACGTATCCTGCCGGTAGGCGTATTGCGCGCCGAAGGTCCAGGCACGGTGGCTGTACGCGAGGCCGCCGCCGGCGACCCAGGCGTTGAGATCCTCCCTGAAATCCACGGTCAGCGATTCGAAGCTGTTGAGGTCGCGGTAGTATTCGAACACGCCGCCGATCGAGAAGCGCCCGATGTCGACGGTGAGCCCGGTCTGGTAGAAATCCTGGTCCTTGAAGTCGGTGAACTGGGAATCGTCGGTGCCCATTTCCCACGAGGCGCCGCCGCCCCAGGTCAGTCCCCAGTTCCGCTCCTGATGGCGGTAGGTGAGATAGACCGAGGCGTCGGCGTCGGCATCGGGCTCGTCGCCCAAGGCGCTCTTCGGCGGCATGCCGATGTGCGGCCCGCCGCCGTCGCCATGCCGCTCGACGTCCGGATTGGGCGTATAGGACGCCGACAGCTGGAAGCCGTGGAACAGTGGCGAGAAGTAGATGATCTTCTGCGCATCGCCGCGGTCGTCAACGCCGGTGCAGGCGCTGTTGCTGACATTGCCGAACGGGAACGAGCTCAGCGAATTGGCGCCCCACTGGTTGGGCGAGAAGGCCGAGAAGTTCGCCGTGCCGCCGGGCGGCAGGATGCAGGAATTGGCCAGCGCCTCGTCGTCGGACCCGATGCGGACTTCGCCGAAGCCGCCGGCGAACCAGAGCCATGCTTCGTCGATCTGGTCGCCGTTTCCACCGCTGTTGTCCTCGCCCTCCAGCTCGACGCGCGCGCCGACCTCGAGGCCGTTGTCGAGCACCGTGCGGCCGACGAAGTGGATCTCGGCGTCGCTGAACACGCCGTCGTCGGTCTTCTCGTCGCCGGGCTCCTGGGCGAGGTTGTTCGGCCCGCTGTCGTCGTCGTCCAGCACCACCATGTAGGCGGTGCGGAAGAAACCGCCGACCGAGAGCTGGATCGGGGATTCGGCGGCGGCCGGCGCGGCCGCGCAGAGGCTGGCGCCGATCAGGGCGGTGGTGCCCAGCAAAGCCCGGTTCATGCCGCGATCCCCCGAATGGAGGCGCGCTGACCGGCGCCTCGGCGCTCAGAAGGTCGCCGAATGATGGGCCGATGTCAAAGAGATAGAGGCCGAACACAAAAGCCCTCCTCCAAGCGAATTGGAGGAGGGCAGAGTGGAGGAGGCAATCGCAGTGAACTGAGGGTCTAGAAGGTGATCGCGGTGCCGATGCCTATCTCCAACGCGTCGTAATCATCGACGTTGTCGGCGGTCTCCGGATCGGTGTCGATCCAGGTGTAGCCGACCTCGCCGTCGAGATCGATGCCGGGGCCGAGCGCGTAGTTGGCGGTCAGCACCGCGCGGTCCATGGTGAAGTCGTCGAAGTCTCCCCCGTCGGCGTCGGCCAGCTGGTGCGAGTACTGTGCGCCGAAGGTCCAGGCATCCATGGTGTAGGCGACGCCGCCGCCCGCCACCCAGGCGTCGACCTTGTCGCCGACATCGAAGTCGACCAGGTTGTTGTAGTATTCGAACGTGCCGCCGATCGCGAACTGGCCGAAGGTGAGGTTGAGCCCGGCCTGGTAGAATTGCTGCTCGTCGCGGTCAGGCCCGGGGCTCTGCTCGACTTGGCCCTCGAACGATCCGCCGGCGCCTGCGGCCAGGCCCCAGCCCTCGCCTTCGTACGAGTAGGTGCCGTACGCGGAGAAGTTGTGGCGCGATTCCTCATCGGCGTTGGTCGGCATTCCGATATGGGCGCCGACGCCATCGCCGTGCCGCTCGTCGCCGCCGTTCGGCGTGTAGGACAGGTTGAGCTGGAAGCCGCCGAAGGTCGGCGAGATGTAGACCAGCTTCTGCGCGTCCTCGCGGTCGTCGACGCCGACGCAGGCCGCGTTCGAGGTCAGCGCCGGGAAGCCGGCGGCGAACAGGTCGTTGTTGGCGCCCCACTGGTTCGGCGAGAAGGCGGAGAAGTTGGTGGTGCCGCCGGGCGGCAGAATGCAGGCGCCCGCCAGCGCGTCGTCGGTCGAGCCCATGCGCACCTCGCCGAAGCCGCCGGAGAAATAGATCCAGGCTTCGTCGATCTGGTCGCCGTCATCAGAGGCGGTCCCTTCGTCGAAATCGACGCTAACACCGTCGTCGTCTTCGCCTTCGAGCTCGACGCGCGCCCCGACTTCGAGTCCATTGTCGAGGACGGTTGAACCCGTGAAGTAGATTTCCGCGTCGCTGAACACGCCGTCGGTATTGCGCTCGTTGCCGAGCTCGCCTTCGCTGTCATCGTCGAAGGTCGCCATGTAGGCGGTGCGGAAGAAGCCGCCGACGCCGAGCTTGATGCCGTCCGCCGCCAGCGCGGGGGTGGCCACCATCCCGGCGCCGAGCAAGGCGGTGCTTCCCAACAGGGCTACTCTTTTCATTGGGGATTCCCTCATTTGGCAAGGTGTTGAAATGCCTGCCGAAACGTCCCCTAGTCAGCGCTTCAACCCGGCAGGGCGGAGACTGGCGGAAACTTTACCTGGGCCTCAACCGATAAGTGGTTGAAAAATATCACCCTTCTTGCGAGCCGGATTAGGAATTTGCAACCCTGAGCCGTAATCGCGATGGTTACAATAATCGAAAGATGCGGATGTTCCGGGAAGGGTTTTTGATGAAATTTTCCAATAATAATGGGGACTTAACGGTGCCCCGGTGTCTCCCGCCGCGCGTTGAGCAGCGCCATGAGAGGCATGCTGTGGGCATCTTGCAACGGACGCGCGAGATTCGCGCGTGGCATGATCGCGCCGGCGCCGCGCGCAGCATACCCCGCAAGCGGCATCGGCGGCTCGCGGCGCCGGCGCGAACGAGCCCGGCCGGCCCATGCCGATCGGCGGACGATCCCATCAAGATCCTCCACAGGCGTGTCCGCCAGACGGTCACGGCACGAACTTTCGGAAGCTGGATATAACTTCGACGGGCTGATCAGCTCTTGGCGTCCGGATCGCGCAGAAAGCTCAGCAGAGCGAAGCGCTGGCCGCGGGTCACCGGTAGCGCCTCATGGAGCAGCGAGCAGGAGAACAGCACGGCGGCGCCGGTCGGCGGCTTGTAGCGATAGTCGCCGTATTCCGGGAAGATGAGCTCTCCGCCGTCATAGTCCTCGCTGTTGAGATTGAGCGTGAGCGCGAAGCGGCGGGTCTCGGTGGCCGGGCTGGCATTGTCGCGGTGCCGCCGGAAGTAGTCGCCGCGGTCGGCGTCGTAGCAGGCGATCAGCACCCGGTCGAACTTGAAGCTGCGATAGAAGAACGCCTTGGTGAGCTCGGGGCTGATGCGCCGCCCGATCATCGCCATCAGCGGCTTGCGCACTTCTGGATCGTCCAGGCGGTGATCGCGCCGCTTCTTCAGGTCTTCGTAGACGCGCCGCACCTTTTCGCCCTTGACCAGCGACGTGACATGGCCGGCCTCGTGACCTTCCGCGTGCCAGCGCGCGATCAGCGCCTGGCAATCCTCGCGCGTCAGCACGTTGGGCACTGTCAGCACCGGCGCGGCGTGATGCACGACGTCCGTCGCGGTCAGGGACGGCTCCTGCGACCAGCGGTCGAGCGCCCAGGCCGCCAGGTTGCCTTCATTCGAGATCGCCAGGACGCGCTGGTTGCGATCGAGCAGGAAAGCGAGCGGCCGCGCGCCGTCGGGCCCGACCGGATGGCCGGACATTTCGCGCACTGCCTGGCGGATGCGGCCCGCTTCGTCGTGCAGGATGCATGGTTCGGGATCGGCGTCCGGTGCGCTGGCATCGATGGTGAGACAGTCGAGCTGCGCCGCCCGGTATTTGTCCGCGAGTGCCCGCAGCGACCGGCGCAACGATTCAGTGCTGTCCATGAACACCGCCATGCCAATGCCGCGGACGCGCTGATAGAAGGCGCGCACCGTGTCGGTCTGATCGGCGAGGACGAAATCCGGGAATCGGTCACCCGGTTCCAGGCGATGCTCGGCCCTCGGCATTGCAGGCTGCGGCGCCACAGTCATGGGCGGCGGACTCGCTCTTGGTTGCCATGGCCCGCAACCTAGCCCGGCCTGCGCGAAATCGGAAGGTTCTCGCCAATTGCGGTGGTCCGCGCGCACCGGCGAAACCGGCGCAACGAAAATAGGGAAGCGCCGGCCGCTTCCCTGTTCGTTTCGAAATTTGGTTCGCCGCGGCTAGAAGGTGATGTTGGTGCCGATGCCGATCTCGAACGAATTATAGTCGTCGACGTCGATCGTATCGACGGTGCCGCCCTCTGGATCGGTGTCGACCCAGGTGTAGCCGAGCTCGCCGTCAAGATTGATGCCGGGGCCGAGCATGTAGTTGCCGGTGAGAACAACGCGATCCTGCTGGAACTCGTCGGCGGTCGCTGCGTTGTCGCTCCCCTGGTCGAGGTGCGAATACTGTGCGCCGAACGTCCAGGCGTCGAGCGTGTAGGCGGTGCCGATGCCGGCGACCCAGCGGTCGAGATCGGTGGCGCCCTGGTCGAGCAGATCGTTGTAGTATTCGAACACGCCGCCGACGCCGAAATTGCCGAAGGTCAGGTTGAGTCCGGCCTGGTAGAAGTCCTGCTCGTCGCGATCGGGGCCGGGAGCCTGCTCCACCTGGCCCTCGAACGATGCGCCCGCGCCGGCAGTCAGGCCCCAGTCGTCGCCTTCGTAGGCATAGCTGAGGTAGCCCGACACGTTGTGACGGGACTCGTTGTCGGCATTGGCCGGCATGCCGAGGTGCGGGCCGACGCCGTCGCCATGACGCTCGTCCCCGCCATTCGGCGTGTACGAACCGGTGAACTGGAAGCCGGCGAAGCTTGGCGAGATGTACACGAATTTCTGCGCGTCGCTGCGATCGTCGACGCCGGTGCACACGGCGTTGGAGGTCAGCGTGTTGGCGCCCCACTGGTTCGGCGAGAAGGCCGAGAAGTTGCCGGTGCCGCCCGGGGGAACGATACACGCGTTCGCGAGCGCGTCGTCGTCCGAACCCATGCGCAGTTCGCCGAAACCGCCGGAGAACCAGATCCAGGCTTCGTCGATCTGGTCGCCTTCGTCGGAAACGGCAGTGACGTCGTCATCGTCGTCTGTTTCGACGCCCACGCCGTCGTCATCTTCGCCTTCGAGCTCAACGCGCGCACCGACCTCGAGGCCGTTGTCGAGCACGGTCGAACCGGTGAAGTGGATCTCGGCATCGGAGAACACGCCGTCGGTATTGCGCTCGTTGCCGAGGTCGCCTTCGCCGTCGTCATCGAAGTTGGCCATGTAGGCGGTC
>DATFDU010000322.1:0-9823 GCA_035251915.1 Dongiaceae bacterium
CGTGCGACGCGCGGGCGCCGGCGGATCTTGCGCTTGCCCTGCCCTGCCTCATAGGCATACCGGGCGCTCCGGCGCGTGCTTTTCTTCGCTTCGCCTCGTTTTGGCGGCGGCAGATCGACGCCGGCGCGCCGGGCCTTGGAGAGGCCGATGGCGATCGCCTGCTTGGCCGAGCGCGCGCCATGCTTACCTTGCCGGATATCCTCGATCTCCTCCTCGACGAATGCGCCCGCCTGGGTGGATGGCGACTTGCCTCGCCGCTTGGCGCGCCGCGCTTTCTCAATGGTTTCCTTCCTTGGCATGATCCATCTCCGTTGCAGCGGAACCTATTCTGCCAACAAGCCCGGAGCGGAAATGATGCAAGGTGGCGCGTCAGTTGCCCGGCTTCAACGTGATCTGCCCGAAGCCGGCCGCGACGTTGAGGCCCTGGATGCCCTCCACGCTCGCCGGCTGCAGCGCGATCTGGTCGTTGCTGCCGCCGATCAGCACGTTGGCACCGAGGCCGAGGCCGGCCGCCGCCGCGGCGCTGGCGCCCATATAGGTGCCGGCGAGCGCGCCCTTCTTGACCTGGCCGGGCGCGAACACCAGCCAGATCATGTAGGCGCCGTCGGTGAAGCCGATGTCGACGCCGTATTTCTTGATCTCGCCGCTGTAGCGCTCGGCCGTGCCGTCGTGGCGCGTGAACAGGCAGCCCAGGCTCTTGGTCGAGCCGAAGATGAAGCCCGACCCGCCGGCGACCCTGCAATTCAGCGAGCCGACATTGACGCCGGACGCGGCGGTGGCCGGTCCCTCAGCCAACAACCCGAAGACCGCCGCGAGCGCGACGGCGATGCAAGCTTTGCGCATGAAGCCCCCTGTCTCCTGGTCCCCAAAGCGAATACTGAGCCGTTCCCGCAGGCGCGGCAGGGCCGGCCACTATGCGGGTTCGACAGTCACATAGGTCTCGTTGTAGGCCGGCTGGCCCGCCGGCGACCATGCGGATGGAGTCAATCGGTTCATGGCCGCAGCCGATGGTTCGTCGCCGTCCCACCACTTGCCTTCGAGCGCAAGGACGCCGGCGCGGAGCATGTCGCTGACCTTGAGGACCGCTTCCACCCGCGCCGCCTCGCCCTGCAGCACCACGGTCGCGCCATCGGCCAGCGCCCGTGCCGCTGCATCGGAGGCGTTCATCATGACTGCCGGCCTGCCTTGCGACCTCTGTTGCCGCGCCATGTTGGCGAAAGTCGAGTTCAGGAAATAATGCGAGCGCGGATTGAGCACCTGGAGCTTGCCGGCCGGTGATGCCGGCGCGGCCAGCGACCCATCCGCAATCCGCAAGCGGTTGGCCATCGGCGCGATCGGCGGCCGCGGCATCGGCAGCTTGCGCCAATTGGGCTCGGCCAGGTCTTGCAGGCTCCACCCCGCCGGCAACGCAGCCGCGGCGATCTCTTCGTCGCTGTCGCGGAACGCAGGGTGATCGAGGCCGAGCCGCGGCGCCAGCGCCCGCATGATGGCCCCGCTGCTGCGGGCCTCACCCCGGGGCGCGAGCGCCGGCCGGTTGACCGTCACATAATGGTGACCCCAGGCGCCCTGGATGTCGAAATGCTCGAACTGCGTGGTCGCCGGCAGCACGATGTCGGCGAAGCGCGCGGTGTCGGTCAGGAAGTGATCGCAGACCACGGTGAAGAGGTCTTCGCGCATCAGCCCGCGCCGCAGCCGCGGCCAGTCGATCTGGGTGACCGCCGGATTCGCGGACCAGACCATGAGGCCCTTGATGGGCGGCGACGTCACGCGAGGGTCCAGGGTTTCCGCCAGCTTCGCCATGTCCAGGGTGCGCGGCGATCCCCTGAGAAGGTCGGGCCGACCGGCCGCCGCTTCGTCGAACGGCGGAATAGAGAGGATGGAGAGGCCGCCGCCGGGACGGCGCCAATGTCCGCCCAGGATCGAGATCGCGGACAGGCCGCGCACGAACGCCTCGCCGTTGCGCGCCTGCTGCGGCGCGATGCCGGCGCGGATCAGCGCCGGCCGCGCGTTGGCGAATTCGTCCGCAAGCGCGGCGATCTGCGCGGCAAGCAAGCCGGTCGCCTGGGCGGCCGCCTCGAAGGTCCAGGGCCCGACCATGCTGCGGTAGGCGTCGAGATCCGCGACCCACAGTGCAGCCAGATCGAGATCGGCCCGACCGGTTTCCAGCAGGTGCCGGCCGATTGCCGCCGCCAGGATGGGGTCGGATCCGGGCACCGGCGCCAGATGGACGTCGCACATCCTGGTCGTGCGCGTCTGGCGCGGATCGATGGCAATGATGCGCGCGCCGTTCGCCCGCGCCTGCTCGATGAAGTGCCACTGGTGATGACAGGTGGTCAGCACGTTCTGGCCCCACAGCAGGATGAGGCGCGCCTCCGGCGTCTCCTCGGGGTCCACGTTCATCGGATGCCCGTCCGCCAGCAGCGCGGAAGCCGACGCGCCGCACACGTTGCCGCCCTGGAGGCTCGCACCCAATGCGTGAAAGATGCGCAGCAACGCGAAGCGCTGAACGACGCCCATCGAGCCCAGATACTGGAACGGCAGCAGAGCCTCGGCGCCATGCGCTGCAATGATGGCCTTGAACCGCGCGGCGATGATGTCGAGCGCCTCGTCCCACGAGATCGGCTCGAACCCGCCGGAACCCTTGGCGCCCGCGCGCCGCAGCGGCCGCAGCAGCCGATCGGATGCCGTCACGCGCGCCTCGTAATCCCGCACCTTGGCGCACAGCACGCCGCGCGTGATGGGATGATCCTTCGCACCCTCGACGCGGAGAACGCGGTCGCCGTCGACATGAGCGACCCACGAGCAACTGTCCTGGCAGTCGAGCGGGCAGCACCCTTTGACCTGCATCGTGTCCCCGAGATATCTGGTTGGCGGGATGCTGGCACCGCACGATAACCCTGTCAAACTGGCCGGATCGCGCACTGGCGCGGAACAACCAGCAACGGCGCCGCCAGTCGCGCCGAGCGGATATCACGATCCCCGCAGAGCGGAGTCCTGCCTTACGGCTGCGCCACCATCCTGGTCCCTTTTTCGAGCAGAGCGTGATCGTAGCCCTCGCAGCTCACGGCGGGATTGGTCGGACTGAACATCCCCAGCGGATTTTCCTTGAACAGCCAGGCATGCAGATCGTAGTGCGCGAACTCCTGCGGAATGAGCGGTTCGTGCCCTTCCATCGGCCCATCGAATGGCTGCCCAAGAAGCGTCGGCCGCTCTTTGACCGCCGCCAGCGGCACCAGCCACTCGGCGGCCACGAGCTCCAGTTTGCCGCCCACCGGCTCATAGATCAGCACATTCGGCCGCTTCGGATCGAGCGGCCCGGTGATCGTCAGGTTCACGAAATGAATGCCCATGCCGCCTTTCTCATAGTGCATGTGACCGTCGACCTTCTCGCCGTCATAATGCACGCATCCAACGGTCGACATGTAGAGATCACGTACCGCGACAAAGGGGTCCTTGTATTTCTCAAGCGCCTGGCGGATCTCGTCGAGTTCCGCCCGGGTCGGCTCTTCGGCCAGAACCGGACCTACGCCCAGCGAAATCGTCATGGCTATGACGGCGCACCACGCGCGACGCTTTCTGTTCATGTGGAAGCCTCCCATCGATTGGCGCCGGATGAACTCCGGTCTGATGGGAAGCATGCGCCCGGCTTGCCGGTCCTACAATATGGGATTGGTCCTAGCCGCGGTCACGGCAGCGCGCCGGTCTGGTGCAAGGTCACGCGAATGCCGCCGTGCGAAACCGGGCCCGCCGGCGGCGCGAAGGCGAGGCCGGTAGCGTCAGCCAAATCGGCATCATTGGTGATGAGACCGACGCGCCAGCCGGCGAAGCGCGCGGAGAGGGTCTGGCCCAGCGCGCGGTAGAGCGGAACAAGGCTTTCTCTGTCGCCGATGCGCGCGCCATACGGCGGGTTGACGATGACGAGACCAGGCGGGCCTTCGGGCGGCATGAGATCGCTCACCGACTGTTGGCGAAATTCGGTCATCGCGGCGACGCCGGCGCGCTCGGCGTTGGCGCGGCTCATCCGGATGGCGCCCGCGTCGCGGTCGCTGCCGTAGAACCGCAGGCCGGACGCGGATATCACGCCCGGTCCCGCACCGCGCAGCCTGCGCCATGCCGCCGGGTCGTAGGTCGCGAGTTGCTCGAACGCGAAACGCCGCGACCGGCCGGGCTTCAGGCCCACAGCAATCTCGGCCGCCTCGATCACGAAGGTGCCGGAGCCGCACATCGGATCGATCACCGGCTCGGCGCCGCGATAGCCGCATTGCCGCAGGAACAATGCCGCCATGTTCTCGCGCATCGGCGCCTTGGCCACCTCCTCCTTGTGGCCGCGCTTGTGCAGCGATTCGCCCGAGGTATCGACGCTGATGGTGCAGAGGTCGTCGTCGATGCGGGCCTTGATGGTGACCTCGGCATCGTCGGCGACTGGCGCACCGAGCGCATCCTTGATCGCGGTCCTGATGCGCTGCGCCGCGGCGCCCTGATGATAGATGCGCGACTTCCTGCACGAAGCCTCGACCCGGAACGGCACGTCAGAGCGCAGGATCTGCGCCCACGGCACCTTGCGGGCGCGCTTGTCGAGCTGCGCCAGATGCAGCGCGCGGAATTCGGCGACGCGTGCCAGCACGCGGACCGCCCCGCGCAGTTCGAGGTTGGCGCGCCAGACCTCCGGCCAGCCGCCCCGCACCGTCACGCCGCCCAGGACCGATGCAGGCTCCTTGAAACCCTTCTCACGCGCCTCCGCCGCCAATGCGGATTCCAGGCCCGGAGCCGTCACCAGGAAGATCTCGAACTCGCCCTCGCTCATGCCGCCTGCATATCGTGGCGCAGCGGGGATTTCGACAAGTTTCTGCTCCCGTCTTGACGCTCCGCCCGCGCCGGCTAGTGTCCCGGTTGAGGGCGAGACGATCGTGGAGTGCCAACATGGAATACACGGCCCGCTGTCATTGCGGTCGCGTCCGCTTCTCGTTCCGCAGCCCCGAGATCACGACCGGCGTGCGCTGCGACTGCTCGCTCTGCCTCCGGCGCGGCGCCGTCCTGTCGTCGCGCTACATTCCGGCCGCCGACTTCACCCCGCATGACGATCCGCGCGACCTTGGCAACTATCTCTGGAACGAGAAGGTGCTGAACAACTATTTCTGCAAGACCTGCGGCATCTTCACCTATATCGGCGACGGCGAGAACGCCAAGGACGGCTACCGTGTCAATCTCGGCTGTGTCGAAGGCATCGATCCGCTGGCGCTCGAGATCAGCATCATCGACGGCAAGTCGGTGCCGCTGGTCGCGGCGCCGCACTAGGGCAGTTCCAGATCCTTCACGCTCTCGCCGAAGAACGACTGCGGCAGCGATGAAGACTCCGACAGCTCCGATTCCTTGAGCCGCACGCAGGTGCTGGTGCGATCGAACAGCTGCCGCCAGGTCTTCGATTTCGGCCAGGCGACGAGCAGGCATTCGTCGAAATAGGTGAGCTCGAACTCGGCGCCGCAGCCGAAGGAGACCCGGTCGTCGCGCGCCGCGGTCAGCCAGATGCGATTGTCGCCCTTGCTGGCCTTGCCGATGAAGACGCCGGAATGGCAGGCGGAGACCACCACCACGGTGGGGCGCTCCCCGCATTGCTTGTCGAGAATGCGGTCCAGCTTGCCGGGCGAGAGCGTGCGATCGGACTGATCGTCCTCGCGCAGGTAGAGCCCGTCGGTCGTGCCGTGCGACGTCATGAACACGAAGCAGCCCTGCGCCGCCGAGCCGGTCAGCGCGCTGTCGATCGCCTTGGCACTGGCAATCTGCCGCGTGGCGGAACGCAGCCGGCGGTCCGAGGTGAGGCGATGGAGCTCGATTCCGGGCTTGCTCGCCAGGACCTCGGTGAAGCGGTCGACGGCATTGTCGAACACCGCCTCCGAATCATCGCCCGCCACCAGCAGCACGCGCCAGCTCTGCAGCTTGGCGCTCTCGGCGCCCGCCGGCAGCAACGTCGCCGCCAGCATCAGCGTCAGCCCGAGGATCGCCCGCCGCATCATCGTCATTGCGTCCATATCTCCTTGAGGCGCCGCAGGGCCGGCGCCACCAGGTGCTCCGGCGCGGCGGCGTAGCCGAACATCAGCCCTTCCGGCCCGCCGCCGACCGCATCGTATTCGCTGAGGCAGGAAAGCACGATACCCTCGCGCCGCGCCAGGGCCGCAAGCGCATGATCGCGACGGCTCTTGAGCCGGCCGAGCGGATGGCCGACCAGATGCAGGCCGCTGTCCTCCGGCCTGAACGAGATGAAGCCATCGAGATGCGTATGCGCCGCCGCCAGGAAGGCACTTTGGCGCGCGGCATAGGTCTGGCGCATGCGCCGCACGTGCGCGGCGAGATGACCGGAGCGGAACAATTCGGCCAGCGCCGGCTGCGCCACCATCGAGGGCTGATCGTCGAGCGCGGCGCGCAGCCGCCGGAACGCCTCGGCCAGCTGCGGCGGCGCCACGAGATAGGCGAGCCGCAAGCTGGGGAACATCAGCTTCGACAGCGTGCCGACATAGATCACACGATGGTCGGCATCGAGGCTCTTCAGCGCGGCGAGCGGCCGCCCCGCATAGCGATACTCGCTGTCGTAATCGTCCTCCAGCACCCAGGCCTCGGCCTCGCGCGCCCAGTCCAGCAGCATCAGCCGCCGCTGCAGCGACAAGGCGACGCCGAGCGGATATTGGTGGGAGGGCGCGACGCAGGCGAGCCGCGCCCGCGGCGCCATGCGGCGACCCGCGGCGACGTCGATCCCTTCGCCGTCGACCGGCACCGATGCGACCTGCAATCCGTTGGCCACCAGCACGGCGCGCAGGCCGGGATGGCCGGGATTCTCCATCCACGCCGCATCGCCGGGATCGAGCAGCAGGCGGCAGGTGAGATCCAGCGCCTGGCGGATGCCGCTCACCACCAGCACATGCTCGGGATCGCAGGCGATGCCGCGCGCTTCGCCGACATAGTGCGCGATGGCGGCGCGCAGATCGGGATAGCCGCCGGCATCGCCGCCGACCGGCAGCTGCGCCGATGGCCGCCGCCACGTCCGCGCCAGCAGCCGCGCCCACAGATCGAATGGAAAGCTCGCGACATCCGGCAGCGCGACGGCGAAGCAGCCCGGCCAATGCTCGCCAACGTGCGCGGACCTGGGATCCATCACCGGGCGCGTGCCGATGGCAGCCTGACCGCGCTTTCCAATGCGCGGTGCCGGCCTCGGCGGGCTCGCGACCGCCACCGCCTTGGCAATCGGCAGATCCTGCGCCACGAACACTCCGGAGCGATGGCGCAGCTCCAGGAATCCTTCGCTCGCCAGCTGCTCGTAGGCGGTCAGCACAGTGTTGCGAGACAGGCCAAGCTCCCGCGCCAGGAAGCGGGTCGCGGGCAGTCGCACGCCCGGCCGCACCCTGCCCTCCAGCACCGCCTGGCGGAGCTGGCGATACAACTGCTGGAACAGCGGTAGCGGACCGGCCCGCTCGAGGTCGAAGTTCAGCAACGTGCCGGTACCGGATTTACGCGCCATACGCAAAAAGTTTCCGTAAATTTGGTATAGCTGATATTACGATTCTGGAACTTTCTATGGAACTAGAATTACGATGAAGTCCAGCCACGTCACTCCTTCCCGAAAGGCCGGACTGCCATGACCGCGTTCACGCCCACCCACCGCTCCAAGGTCAAGCGCCTGCACGAGCGCGGCCGCTATGACGAGGAGAGCGTGTTCGCGATCCTCGATGCCGGAATCGTCGCCCACATCGGCTATGTCATCGACGGCCAGCCCTATGTGACGCCGACCGCCTATTGGCGGCGCGGGCGGACCCTGTACTGGCACGGCTCCTCGGCCAGCCGCATGCTGCGCACGCAGAAGGACGGCATCCCGGTCTGCGTGACGGTGAGCCTGCTCGACGGCCTCGTGGTCGCGCGCTCCGGCTTCCATCACTCGATCAACTACCGCGCCGTCATGGCCTTCGGCCGCGCGCACATCGTCGAGGATGCGAAAGAGAAAGAGGCGGAACTCGACTATTTCATCGAGCGGATCTATCCCGGCCGCGTCGCCACCCTGCGGCCGGTCAACAGCCAAGAGCTGAAGGGCACCACGCTGATCGCGATGGAGATCGAGGAAGCCTCCGCCAAGGTGCGCACCGGCGAGCCGAAGGACGACGAGGAGGATTACGCGCTCGACATCTGGGCCGGCGTCATTCCGATCCGGCAGGTGGTGGGCGCGGTCGAGAACGACCCGCGGCTCAAGAGCGGCGTTCCGCAGCCGGAGCACCTGCGGCGCTTTGCCGACGGGGCGCGCTTCGATTCACTGATCTCCGCCAGCACCAAGACGTTGGCGAATGCGGTGGAATAGACCCAAAGGAATTTAGCAGCGCATTACCAAAAGAACCGTCGAGGTTCTCTTCGCTGACCTCTGCCGATTCGTTCGATCGCTTGTCGGCGAAATCTCCCCGTCGGCATGGCGCCTACGACCTCGCTGGCTTGGCCATCATGGCCGGCGAAGGCGAGCATTATCGCAGCCTCGCGAAGCCGGTCGCCTGACTTCCAGCTCTTCGCGTCATGACACGCTTCGAGCAGCACGTCGAGGACGACACGTCGGCAATTGTCGGCTTCGAACACCGATTGAAAGAGCAGGAAGAGTGCTTCCAGACGACTCACCGGATGGCTGATGTCCGCCGCACACTTGAGCAGGTCGGGCAGCTCATCCGCTGCGGCCTGTTGTTCACCGCGCTCGATCATGGCCCGCATTCGCCATGCCGATGAACCAACGATTCTGTACTCGTCCCTCGGCGACCTGGCTCGATTCCCGCGCCTCTTTCAGAATTGGCGCAACTTCCGCCGCAGCCGCGAATCGCGCAATCCATGCTATCGCCTGAGAACGGAACCATGGGTCGGCGATTGCTCGCGCCCTCACCAGGGCGGTTGCGGTATCAGTCTTGGCAAGTGCGATTGCCTCGTCTCGGGCGTCGGTGGGGCTCATCTATTCCTCGCACGAGCTTCGAGCCGCCCTTCTCGGATTGGGTGACGCCAAGCGCTGAGAGATACTACGCCGCCCGCACCCGCGCCAGGAACGCCGCCAGCTCGCTGCTCAGTTCCTCCGCCTCGCGTGCGAGCTCGCCGGCGCTCTCGCGGGTGCGTTCGGCGGCGGCGCCGCTGTCGGCGGCGACGTTGGTGACCTCGGCGATGTCGCCCGCCACCTGCTGGGTGCCGGTGAAGGCCTGCTGGGTGTTGCGCGCGATCTCCTGGGTCGCGGCATCCTGCTGCTCGATCGCGGCCGCCACAGCCTGGGAGATCTCGTTGACCTTGCGGATGGTGTTGCCGACGCCGCGGATGGCGCCGACCGTGGTCTGGGTCGAACTCTGGATGGCGGCGATCTGGCTGGTGATCTGCTCGGTCGCGCGCGAGGTCTGCTGCGCGAGGTTCTTGACCTCCGCCGCCACCACCGCAAAGCCCTTGCCGGCATCGCCGGCGCGCGCCGCCTCGATGGTGGCGTTGAGCGCCAGCAGGTTGGTCTGCTCGGCGATGTCGTTGATGAGCTTGGTGACGTCGCCGATGCGCGCGGCGGCCTCCGACAGCTGGCCGACCTCGGTATCGGCCTGGCCGGCGACAGTCACCGCCTCGGTGGTGGCGTTGTGCGATTCGACCACCTGGCGCGAGATCTCCTGCACCGTGGTGGTCAGCTCCTCGACCGCGGCCGCCACCGTCTGCACGTTGGTCGCGGCGCCTTGCGAAGCGTCGGCGGCGGAGGCCGAGCGCTGCTTGGTGCGCTCGACGCCCTCGGCCAGCTGCTCCGACAGGTCCGCCATCTCGCGCGCGGAGTTGCCGACGCGCTGGACGACGG
>DATFDU010000323.1:0-2013 GCA_035251915.1 Dongiaceae bacterium
ATGATCGGCGCCGTGCCGCTCGGCGCCAGCTTCGACCTGCATGCGCATCTGAGCGCTGAGATGACCGCGCTGCTCGACGCCACCTCCGGCTATCACACCTATCCGCATATCGACATGGACGCGGCCGCCAAGCGCACGCTGGCGCTGCTGATCGCCAAGGTGGAGGGCCGCGCGCGGCCGGCGATCGCCGTCGCCAAGGTGCCCGCCATCATGCCCAGCTTCAACATGCGCACCGCCGACGGCCCGATGGCGGAGCTGCAGGAATTGGCCGGCCAGTGGCGGCGCCAGCGCGGCATGCTGGACGTCACGATCTATGGCGGCTTTGCCTATGGCGACTCGCCGTTCGCGGGGCCCAGCGTGGTGGCGGTGGCGGAGAAGGACCAGAAGCTGGCGCAGCGCTGCGCCAAGGCCCTCGCCGCCGAGTTCCTGAAGCGCAAGCAGCAGTTCCACGTCCGCCTGCCCCGCCCGGCCGACGGCTTGGCGCAGGCGAAGAAGGCCGAGGGCGAAGGCCCCGCGATCGTGCTCGACCCGGCGGACAACCCGCTGTCCGGCGGCCTCGGCGACACCACCGGCCTGTTCCAGGCGCTGCTGGACAGCAAGCCGCCGGCCGGCACCGTGTTCGCCTTTTTCTGGGACCCGCCGTTGGTGGACATGTGCCACCACCTCGGCGTCGGTGCTTCGTTCGAAGCCAAGCTCGGCGGACGGATCGCGCCCGATTTCGGCGCCCCGGTCCCGGTCAAGGCCAAGATCCTGAAGCTGACCGACGGCAAATTCCGCAACGAGGGGCCGTACGAGCACAACCTGGCGGTGGATATCGGCCGCACGGTCCTGCTGGAGGACGGCAATGTCCGCGTCATCGTGACCGAGACCTGCCAGGCGCCCAACGACCCGGCCTATTTCCGCCTGCACGGCATCGACCCCGCCGCCATCCCGCTGCTGTGCGTCAAGGCCAAGAACCATTTCCGCGCCGCCTTTGCGGGCATGGCGCGTTGCCTGGTGGACGTGGACTGCCCCGGCCCCGCCGCGGCCGGATTGTTCCATTACAAGTTCCGCCACGCGCCCCAACATATCTGGTAGAAGGTCGGGAGAAGTCCGGTAGGAGTCGCCTGCCGGCTTGATCCCGGCGGCTGCAGGCCGTTAATTAGCTCCGGAGAGCCCCATCATCCACGGAGTTGGCATGGATATCCGCGACGGCTTCATCGGCGCGATCGGCAACACCCCGCTCATCAAGCTCAAGAAGGCATCGGAACTGACCGGCTGCACCATCCTGGGCAAGGCCGAGTTCCTGAACCCCGGCGGCTCGGTCAAGGATCGCGCCGCTCTCTTCATCATCGAGGACGCCGAGCGGAAGGGCGAACTCCGCAAGGGCGGCCTGATCGTCGAGGGGACAGCCGGCAACACCGGCATCGGCCTGGCGCTGGTCGGCAACGCGCGCGGCTACAAGACCCTGATCGTGATCCCGGACACCCAGTCCCAGGAGAAGAAGGACATGCTGCGCCTCGCCGGCGCCGAGCTCAAGGAAGTGCCGGCCGTGCCCTACAAGGACCCCAACAACTACGTGAAGGTCTCCGGCCGCCTGGCCGAGGAGCTGAAGCCGAGCAACCCGAACGGCGTGATCTGGGCCAACCAGTTCGACAACGTCGCCAACCGCGAGGGCCACTACCGCACCACCGGCCCGGAGATCTGGGAGCAGACCAACGGCAAGGTCGACGGCTTCGTCAGCGCGATCGGCACCGGCGGCACGCTCTGCGGCGTCGCGTTGGCGCTGAAGGAGCGCAACAAGAACGTCAAGATCGCCTGCGCCGACCCCGACGGCGCCGCGATGTTCTCCTACTTCACCACCGGCGAGCTGAAGTCCGAAGGCACCTCGATCACCGAAGGCATCGGCCAGGGCCGCGTCACCAAGAACGTCGACGGCACGCCGATCGACTTCGCCTACCGCATCCCCGACAGCGAAGCCCTGCCGATCGTGTTCGACCTCCTGAAGGAGGAAGGCCTGTGCATGGGCGGCTC